>NZ_JQKG01000069.1 GCF_000745915.1 Deinococcus misasensis DSM 22328 | reverse complement strand
CATGGAGGCAGCGGCTTTGGGGTGCTCTCCGGTGGCGCGGATCCTCAGGCCGTAGGGGGTTTTGTAGAGCACGTACCAGGCAATGAACACCATCAAGGCAGCGAAGTAAACGGGAGGGCTGAACCGGAAGTCTCCGAAGCCCCATTGTGGGAGGGCGTGCTCAATGGCTTTGGATTCGGTGGAGGAGCCGTACAGGAAGCTGAGGACCACACCGGGAACCCCGACAGCGAGGAGGTTGATGGCGGTGCCAGAGATGACCTGATCGGCTTTGTACTTGATGGAGACGACGGCGTGAATCCAGCCGATGAGTCCTCCGGTGAGGGCACCTGCGAGCCAGCCGACCCATGGGGCTGCTGCGCCAAGGGTGCCTTCGAGGAGCTGGGTGGTAACGGCAGCGGCGAGGGCACCAAAGATGATGATGCCTTCAAGGGCGATGTTAACAATGCCAGAGCGTTCACTGAAGAGGCCACCAAGGGCTGCGAGGAGGAGGGGGACGGTGCTGCGGATCAGGGTGGCCAGAAAGGTCAGTGTGAACAGGTCCATGAAGCTCATGCCTGCCCCTCCTTCTTCTCAAGGTCTTTGACCAGCACCGCTGGGGGTGGACTGGTGATTTTCTTGCTCAGGAAGCCCTGTGCTGCAATGAACAGCACGATCAGGGCTTTCAGGAGGGTCACGATGTCACGGTTGAGGGCATCCAGCCTCTGGTCTACGTACAGACCACCTGTATCCAGCACCCCGAACAGGATGCTGGCTGCCACCACACCCACAGGGGTGTTCTGGCCCAACAGGGCGATGGTGATGCCGTCAAACCCCACGTTGGTGGGCAAGGACTGCTTGAGCACGTATTCATCCAGAGCCCCACCCAGCACGTAGTGGGTTCCGCACAAGCCTGCCAGACCACCTGCAATGGTCATGGCAAGAATGGTGTTTTTGGCAACGTTGATGCCCCCATACTCTGCAGCCTTCGGAGAGAGACCCACTGCACGAAGTTCATAGCCGGTGGTGGTTCTCCACATCACGATGCTGAACAGCCATGCACACACCAGAGCAATGAAGAAACTGGTATTGAGGTGGCTGCCCACCGTGTTTTCCAGCGGAATGGGGAAGGCTTTCCAGAGCAGCACGGTAACCAGCACCCCTGCAGCCCCTGCGATCAGGGCACGGTAACGGTTTTTCAGGAGCAGGAAAATCAGGGTGAACAGGATGATGCCAAACAAAGGGGACCAGCTGATGGCAGCCCCGGCCTGATCCAATCCCAACAGGTTCGAAAGGGGCTCCAGCCTTGCCCCTTCCTGCAAGGGATAGCTTTTTGCTTCAAAGCCAGGTGCTTTGAACGGCATCGGGTATTCTTTGCCAAACAGGGGGATTTTGTCGCTGCCCAGCATCAAAACAAAGATGCCTGCAGCCACATAGTTCAGCATGATGGTGTTGATCACTTCGCTGGAACCAAAACGGGCTTTGAGCCAGCCGGGAATGAAACCCCAGAAAGCCCCTCCAAGTGCAGCAGCCAGCACCCCAGCAGGAATCAAAAGCCATGCAGGCAAAGGTGCATAGACACCCACCAGCATGGCAAAAATGGCACCCATGGTCAGTTGACCGGGCGCACCGATGTTGAAGAGACCCGTTCTGAAGGCAAATGCCACCGCCAGACCCGTGAAAATCAGGGGGGTCGCCAGCATCAGGCTCTGGAACATGTCATTGACATTGGCCAGAGGCGAAAAGAGCGTGGAGTACACAAAGTACAGCAGGTCCAGTTTGCCGGTCCACTGCTCAGCGAACCCCAGAGGGATGCTGGGATCGGCAGGGATTTTCTGCACCAGCAACACAACAATGCTGCCCACCGTGATGGACAGCAGAATGGAAACAAAGGGAATCAGGATCCCACGGAAACGCTCGAAGCGCTGAATCCAAGCTGGGAAAGCCGTCAGGCCACACACCAGAGCCGTCAGACCAGACAGGATGGGGAACAGCAAACCGAGGTTGATGCCCCCGGTCAGGTAAGGAATCCGCCGACGTGGAACATTGTTGGCCACCAGCTCTGAAATCAGGGGGTTGAGGCTCTGGGAGAATGCCCCTGCACTGGCAATGCCCAGCAGCAACGACACCAGACCTGCAGCCCAGAGCCAGCTTTGCCTGCGCCACGCTGCAAAAATGGTGACCAGCAAAGAAACCGCCAGAACCCAGTTGAGGGTGCTGGCCAGCGCCAGATCAGGAAGCTTCTCAGGCGGAAAACCCGAAAGGTCCATGATGCCCCTCGGGAACAGCCACAACGTTCCCGCACCAGAGAAATTCCGGGCCACCGTTGCAGTCGGGAACACGAACAACCCGATCAAGGCAACCAAGGCCAGAATTCCTGCCAGACGGGAAGCAAACACGGTTGGTTGCTTACTTGGCATCGACAACATAGGGGTATTCTACACGCGAAACCTTTGCCAGAATACAAATTTGAATCCTAAAGTCTACTGCAGATGCAAGAGGACAGACGCAACTTGATTGGACCTGTTTTATACGTTAGGCTGATACAGCTATGGAACGTACTTTTGCCATGATCAAGCCCGACGGGGTCAAACGCGCCCTGACCGCCGAAGTCCTCGCCCGCATCATCAAAAAAGGCTACCGCATTGTGGGCCTCAAACAAATGGTGATCCCCCGTGAAGTCGCCGAACAGCACTACGGCGAGCACAAAGGCAAACCCTTCTTCGACGGCCTTGTGGACTTCATCACCTCTGGTCCTGTGGTGGCCATCGCTCTGGAAGGTGAAGGTGTGATTGCAGGCTGGCGCAAAATGATGGGTGCCACCAACCCCGCCAACGCCGAAGTGGGCACCATCCGCGGTGACTACGCCACCTTCGTGGGCGAGAACGTCACCCACGGATCCGACAGCCCTGAAAGCGCTGAACGCGAACTGGGCCTGTTCTTCAAAGCCGAAGAACTGCTTTAACCCCCTGCCTTTTTAACCCCCTGCCTTTCGCTTTGCTCAAGGCGGTCCCCCTCACAAGGGGGACTTTTTCATGGAAACGGAAATGAAAGTCCCCCTTTCAGGGGGACAGTTGCAAGCGCAGCGAGCAACAGGGGGTATGGGGTTACTTCGTTTTCCCATCCATGGTCAGCAAAGGACCGTAAAGCTGGGGTCTGCGGTCTCTGAAAAAACCCATGCCTGCACGGAATTTCTGTGCAGCTTTGAAGTCCAGATCGAGGTACAGGATGCCCTCTTTGCCAGCTTCCAGCTCCTGATGGATTTCTCCAGTGTAGTCGCTGATGAAGCTGTGACCATAGAAAGTGGCCTCTGCATGCTCGATTTTTTCGGTTCCGATGCGGTTGGCAGCAGCGACATAGGTGCTGTTGGATACCGCATGGCCGATCATGGCCCGTTGCCACATGTGGTGGCTGTTGGGGCTTTCCACCTCGGCAGGTTCGCTGCCAATGGCGGTGGGGTACAAGAGCAAATCCGCCCCGAGCAGGGTCATGATGCGGGCACACTCGGGGTACCACTGGTCCCAGCAAATGCCCACCCCGATGTTGCCGTAACGGGTCTGCCAGCTTTTGAAGCCAGTCTCGCCGGGATTGAAGTAGTACTTCTCTTCATAACCGGGTCCGTCCGGAATATGGGATTTGCGGTAAACCCCCATGAAGGTCCCATCCGCATCAAACATCGCCAGCGAGTTGTAGTGGGCCTGCCCGGCCTTCTCAAAGAAACTGACCGGAAGCACCACACCCAGTTCTCTGGCAAGGTCTTGAAACGTGGACAGGAACGGGTGTCCTTCCACAGGATGGGCCAACTCGAAGTAATCTTCCCGTTCCAGCTGGCAGAAGTAGTAATTTTCGAACAGCTCTGGCAGCAGGATGATCTGGGCACCGCTCTGGGCAGCTTCGCGCACCAGAGCCACAGCTTTGTCCACATTTTCCTGCAACACCTGCGTCATGCTCATTTGAACAACGGCAAGCTTGGGCATTTGAACCTCCATCAAATCCCCCTTTTTGGGGGGACAGCGAGTAAAACGAGCGAGGGGGAAAGCAAGGGGGTTACCCCTTCCAGACCACACCTTTGGGTTGCTGCTGGGTGACGCAGTGGAAAGAACCCCCACCGTTGATGATGGCCCGACTGGAGAGCCCAATCACTTCACGGTCAGGGAACACCGCTTGCAGGATGTCCAAAGCGGCCTGATCGTTGGGATCTCCGTAGGTGGGAACCACAACAAAGCCATTCCCAATGTAGAAATTGGCGTATGTGGGAGGCAGGCGGTCCCCATCCAGCTCAAGACGGTTTTTGGGGAGCGGCAATTCCACAATGTTCAGCGGATTTCCGTCCTGATCCGTGAAGGTTTTCAGGAGGTCAAGGTTGCGCTGCATGGTGGCGTGGTTGGGGTCTTCGGTGTTGGGTTCGACACTGCACACCACGGTGGTTTCATTCACAAATCGAATGATGGTGTCGATGTGCCCATCGGTGTGGTCGTTTTCGAGGCCATCTTCCAACCAGAGCATTTTGGTGATGCCCAGATGGTCTTTGAGGTGCTGCTCCAGTTGCTCTGGAGTGAGGTTGGGATTGCGTTTGGGTTCCAAAAGGCACTGTTTGGTGGTCATGCACAAGCCCAGACCGTTGACCTCCAGAGATCCCCCTTCCATGACCACATCCACATCCCAATGGGCAATGTCGAGGTACTCTGCAACCGCCTCTGGAGCTGCATTGTCGTTGTGCCAGTTGAATTTTTCGCCCCAACTGTTGAACACCCAGTTGACGAAACTCAGGTCCTCTCCCCTTTTGATGAAGATGGGACCGTTGTCTCTGAACCACACATCGTCCAGAGGCACTTTGTGAAAAGTCAGACCGGGCACCCCGGCAAGGCGGGTGGTGGCGTCTGAGTGGGCTTCATCGTCACGGACCAGCACATGCACAGGTTCGAAACGGGCGATGGTTTTGACCAGTTCGGCAAACTCTTTGCGAACAGCGTCAAGGTGGCCAAACCAGAGTTCATCATCGCTGGGCCAACTGGTCCAAGTGGCGGCATGCTCGGCCCATTCGGCAGGCATGCGGAATCCCAGAGAGAAAGGGGTGGGTTCAGTGAGGTGCAACACGTCAAGCATTCTAGCAACACCCGGTTCACAGAACCGTCAATTCGGGTGGAATTGGGGTCTAAGGGCGAGGCGTGCCTTGCCTTTTGCCAAGAGTCGAGGGCCGAGAGCCGAGAGCCGAGAGCCGAGAGCCGAGAGCATTGTGCTATACGTACAAAACAGGGTCAAGAAGGTTTGTAGGGGCGAGGCATGCCTCGCCCTCAGTGTTGGAGCAAAAGCATTCTTTTGCCCTCGGCATGTTTCCCATGTCAATCCAACCAAGGTGTAAAAATCCAGTAACACGCTATAATGGGAAGAACATGAATAGGTGGATTCTCTGTGCTGCCCTGACCCTTTCTGGCGCTGCAAGCGCTCAAAATGCATCGACCTCTCTGGTAGACACCTACCGCTCTGTCAGCACCCTGCTCAATGATGCTGTCAAACTGCAAATGAAAAGCCCCAACCAGAGCGCCAGCAAGCTGGATGCCGCTGAGAAGCAGATCACCGCTCTGGCCCTGGAATCCAGCATCATCAAAACCGGTCTGACCAATGCCATCAAGAACACCCGCATTGCCATTGTGCGCACCCCGGAGGATCTGGGCGCACAGGTCGGTCAGATCAAAGCCCTGCTCCAGAAAGCCCTTTATGACGGGATCTTCACCGAAATTGCCAAAAACAACACCGTGACCAGCATTGTGTACTCGGGTGCTCTGGCAGACGAACTGAAACTCAGTTCCGCAGACCGCACCAATTTGCAAAATGCCATCAACACCAAAAACAACACCGCCGTTCAGAAAGCCGTGGAGCGCGCCTACCTGACCAAAGTCTCGGCGTCCCTGAAAGGGGCTTCCAACAGCAACAAGACCGTGGCCTACCGCAACATGGCAGCAGCCACCAATTACTTCACGGTGATTCAGGATTCTCCTCGCGCTGGGCAGGTCACTTTCGATGACTTCGTGGGCGCTCTGGGTTACCTGACCGGTGGGCAGGTGTCCGAGTACCAGAGCCAGCTCAACAAGATCAACACCAATCTGGCTGCGTTCGTGCAGGCCAGCGCACAGTAAGGATCCTTTTTCAGGTGCAGGTCACAGAAACCCTGACGTTGTCCACGCCCGAAGCGCAATTTGCCTTCGGGCAAACCCTTGCCGCGCTTTTGCCAGCAGGCACCGTGTTGTTTCTGGAAGGGGAAATGGGGGCAGGCAAAACCACCCTGACGCAGGGTCTCGTGCAAGGGCTTGGTTTTCAGGGTGAGGTGAACAGCCCCACCTATGCCCTGATGCACGAGTATCCCGCTCCAGAGGGTCTGGTGTTGCACGTGGACGCTTACCGCATCCACCATCCTGACGAACTTTATGAAATGGGCCTCGAAGATTACATCGAGCGTTGCAGGCTCAGCATCATCGAGTGGGGGGAAAGCCTGTATCAGGATTTTCCGGCAGGCTGGATCCTGAAGCTGGAATACGTGCCAGAGGGGCGCAAAATCACCCGTTTGCGTTGAAATCCACTGGAAGCCTTGAATCCACCTGAAGTGGTCCTGTTCAATGGGGCCACTTTTCTTTTAGGCTGTGCCCATGCGTGTTGCTTTCGTGACCTACTCGGGTGCCCCCGACCTTTCTCTGGACGATCAAGCGGTTTTGCCCCATTTGCAGCCTGTGGCAGCGGTGTGGAACGACCCACACATCAGCTGGCAGGACTTTGATGCTGTGGTTTTACGCAGCACATGGGATTACCACCTGCATCAACAGGCGTTTCTGGATTGGCTCGACCGACTGACCCACCTTGGGGTTCAGCTTTTGAATCCAGCAGCTCTGGTGCGCTGGAACGCCAACAAGATTTATTTGAGAGAATTGCAGGAGACAGGCATCCCCATCATTCCAACCCGCTTTTTGACCCATCCTGAACGGCACTTGCTGCCCGAGGTGCTGGCCGAGATGGGTTTTGAAGGGGTGGTCAAACCTTCAGTGTCGGCAGCAGCGCACCACACCTACCGGATCTCTGGCTCCCTGCCAGAGGAAATCCAGACCGCTTTGATGAACCTGCCTGAAGATGTGGATTTGCTGGTTCAGCCGTTCATGCCTGAAATTCAGCATCCGGGTGAGCACTCTTTGATTTTCTTCAATGGCCATTTCAGCCATGCGGTTCTGAAAACCCCCAGCACAGGCGATTTCAGGGTGCAGGGTATGCATGGAGGCCGTTTTTCGGGCACAGAAGTCTCTGGAGACCTGATTGCACAGGCCCAACAGGTGCTGCGCGTCCTGCCTGAAATTCCCCTTTATGCCCGAGTGGACGGCTTGGTGCGAGACGGGCAATTCCTGTTGATGGAAATCGAACTCATCGAGCCACACCTGTTTCTGAGAACCCACCCTGATGCTGCAAGGCATTTTGCTCTGGCCCTTCAGGAGAAAGTCGCCAGCCCCGTTTGATCTTTCTGCTGTCATCCTGTTGCACCTCTTGAAAAAGGACTGCCTTTGGGAAGGCAGCCCCTGGCTTATACAGTCCTCAATCGTGGGCAGCCACAAACTGGGCAGTTTCCGTGCTGCCTTTTAAGGCAGTGGTGCTGGATTTGCCCCCAGAGACCGCAAGGGTCACCTGATCGAAGTAACCTGTGCCAACTTCGCGTTGGTGTTTCACTGCGGTGAACCCCTCTTCCGCAGAGGCAAATTCAGCCTGCTGAAGTTCCACAAAAGCACTCATCTGGCGGTCTTTGTAGCCTCTGGCCAGCTTGAACATGCTGTGGTTCAGGCTGTGGAAACCGGCAAGGGTGATGAACTGGAATTTGTACCCCATCCGGCCCAGTTCGTTCTGGAATTTGGCGATGGTGTCCTCGTCCAGATTTTTGCGCCAGTTGAAACTCGGGCTGCAGTTGTAGGCCAGAATCTTGCCGGGGAATTTGGCATGGACCCCCTCTGCAAACTGGCGGGCCTCTTCCAGACTGGGATGGCTGGTTTCACACCAGATCACATCGGCGTAAGGGGCGTAGGCCAGAGCCCGGTGAATGGCAGCCTCAATGCCCGAGCGCACATGGTAGAACCCTTCAGGGGTGCGACCTTTGGCATGGTCAATGAACGGTGCATCGTAAGGATCGATGTCGGAGGTGATCAGGGTGGCAGCGTCGGCATCGGTGCGGGCCACCAGAATGGTAGGAACCCCCATCACATCGCTGGCCAGACGGGCAGCATTCAGGGTGCGGATGAACTGACTGGTGGGAATCAGCACTTTCCCGCCAAGGTGACCGCATTTCTTCTCGCTGGCCAGTTGGTCTTCAAAGTGCACTCCGGCAGCCCCTGCCTCGATCATGGATTTCATCAGTTCAAAAGCGTTCAGGGGACCACCAAAACCGGCCTCTGCATCGGCAACGATGGGCACAAACCAGTCGATGCTGTCGTCTCCCTCGGCATGGTGGATCTGGTCGGCACGGCGCAGGGTGTTGTTGATGCGCTTGACCACCTCAGGAACGCTGCTGGCTGGGTAAAGGCTCTGGTCGGGGTACATCTGTCCGGCATTGTTGGCATCGGCAGCCACCTGCCAGCCAGAGAGGTAAATGGCTTTCAGTCCAGCCTTGACCTGTTGCATGGCCTGATTGCCGGTCAGGGCACCCAGAGCATTGATGTAGCCAGGGCTGTTCAGATGACGCCAGAGCTTCTCGGCACCGATTTTGGCAAGGGTGTGCTCGATCATCACACTGCCCCGCAATTTGACCACGTCTTCAGCGGTGTAGGTGCGCTTGATGCCTTCCCAGCGGGCGGTGGTCTTCCAGGTCTTTTCGATGATTTCTGCGTAGGTCATGGGGTCCTCCTTCGTCGGACGCCGAGGCCAAGGGCCGAGGGCATTCGGGGGTGATGGCTTGGTTTGTTTGAGGGTCGTGTAGGGGCGAGGCAGGCCTTGCCGAGAGCCGAGAGCATCGTGCGATACGCACAAAAAATGTCCAAGGGGATCTGTAGGGGCGCAGTGTGCTGCGCCCTGAACGCTTTGGCCAGAGCCTTTTTAGCCCTCGGCCCTCAGCCCTTGGCCCTCGGCCAGCATCTGATACCCCTTCAGGGTCAAAAATTCCTGAAACTCCTCCTGCTCCAGCAAACTGCGGTACAAGGTGGCTGCCTGATCCAGCACTCTGGCCTGACTGGCATTTGAGGTTTTCAGATGGGAGAGTTCTTTTTGCAGAATCGCATTCACACGTTCACGGGTGATTTTGCGTCCGGTGCGGGTGGTCTGCTGGTGGTGGATCCACTGCCAGAGTTGGGCTCTGGAGATTTCGGCGGTGGCAGCGTCTTCCATCAGGTTGTGGATGGGAACGGCCCCAGAGCCTGAAAGCCATGCGGCAAGATATTGCAGGCCCACAGAGACATTGGTTCTGACCCCTTCGTCGGTGATGTCCCCTTGCGGGACGGTCAGCAGGTCCTCTGGGGTGACTTCCAGCTCTGGAAGTTGCTTGTGAATCTGGTTGGGGCCGGGCATCAGGCGGTCAAAGACTTCCAGAGCGACAGGCACCAGTCCGGGGTGGGCCACCCATGTTCCATCGTGGCCGTTTCGGGCTTCGCGTTCCTTGTCAAGGCGCACCTGCTCGAAGGCCCTCTGGTTTGCCTCCTCATCGTTCTTGACCGGAATGAAAGCGCTCATCCCTCCGATGGCTGGGGCTCCGCGCCTGTGGCAGGTCTGGACCGCCAGTTTGGAGTAAGCGGTCATCATGGGGGTGGCCATGGTCACTCTGGCCCGGTCTGGCATCACAAATTTGGGGTCATGCCGGAACTTCTTGATGATCGAAAAAATGTAGTCCCAGCGTCCACAGTTCAGACCTGCCGAGTGTTCGCGGAGTTCGTACAGGATTTCGTCCATCTCGAAAGCGGCGAGGATGGTTTCGATCAAAACGGTGGCTTTGATGGTCCCTCTGGGGAGCCCGAGATACTCCTGTGCAAACACGAACACATGGTTCCACCAGCGGGCCTCTTGATGGCTTTCCAGTTTGGGCAGGTAAAAGTAAGGACCCGATCCCTGGCGCAGCAGTTCTTTTGCGTTGTGAAACAGGAACATCCCGAAATCGAACAGGCTTGCAGAGATGGGTTCTCCAGAGAGCAGCACGTGTTTTTCTTCGAGGTGCAAGCCTCTGGGGCGCACTTTGAGGGTGGCGATGGTGTCGTTCAAACGGTAGGTCTTCCCTGCCCCTTCAAAGGTGATGGTTTTGCGGACGGCGTCGCGCAGGTTGATCTGACCCTGAATGCAGTTTTCCCATGTGGGACTGTTCGCGTCTTCAAAGTCGGCCATAAAGACTTTTGCTCCGCTGTTCAGGGCGTTGATGATCATTTTGCGGTCCACTGGTCCGGTGATTTCCACCCGGCGGTCCAGCAGGTCTTGTGGCAAAGGGGAAATCTGCCAGTCTTTTTCACGGATGAAGCGGGTTTCTGAAAGGAACGTGGGATGTTTCCCCTGCTGAATGTCTTGCTGGCGTGCGGCGCGTACGGCCAACAACCCTTTGCGGTCACTCCCGAAGCGCCTTTCCAGATGGAATACAAATTCGAGGGCCTCGGGAGTGAGCAGAGATGCTTGCTCGGGCGTCAAACGTGGGGTGCCCAGCCATTGGATCTGTGTCATTCGTACCCTCCTTGGTCTTCAGGATAGGGATCAGGAGGGTGGTTTCAGCCCGGTGTATCTGTGGTTGCTGTAGATGGCAGGGTCCAAATCCATGAACCACCCGAGTGGTATACACCGGACCGCAGTAAACCAGAGGGGTGGGTCAGCGCACCGTTTTGACCTCATGAATGCCATTTCAAATGTAAGCCCCTACAAAACCTCAGGGAAAACACATGCCGACCCCTTCTGGAAAACCCCAATCTCAAGGAGTGCTTTTCCAGAAAGGATTCTTGTCATTGCACGTTTTCCTTACAAAACCACAAAACTGCTGATTTTTGTATAGACAGGTACTTCCAGAATGAAAACAGGCTGGTTACTATACCGCTACACAACCCATCTCATGTCTCCATTCCCGGGAAAGCACCAGAGGAAGACCTCCTGTTTTGCCACCTAACAGGTGTTCATTCATGGCCTGTCTTGGCTGACCACTGTTGCTCTGGAACATGGATGTGCTGTGCTGCACGCCCCACAAACTTTTGAAGACCACAAAAACCCTTTTTGGAGGAAACAACATGAAACGCCAGATGACTTTGCTCGGGCTGGTTTCGGTCGGCCTTTTTGTGGCCTGCTCCAGCCCCACCCCTGCCCCCCAAACCGTCACCGATCCCCACTTCATGGATTTTGACAGCAAGCCCGAGTGGACCCGCCTGCAAGTGCAACTCGCAGGTCAAGAAAGCCCGAATGCCATCACCACCTACCTGAAAAACGGTAAACAGATGTTTCAGGGAGACATCGTGATCGCCCACGAGGATGAACACAAAGCACGCCCTCAGGGGGCCATCATGACCACCCAGCTCTGGACCAACAAAACCGTCCCATATGTGATTGACTCCAGCCTGAGTGGACAGACTGCTTTGATTCAGCAAGCCGTGAATTATTACAACACCAACCTCAACCTGAAATGGGTTCCACGCACCAACCAGACCAATTACGTGCGCTTCTTCAAGGGAGACGGCTGCTGGTCTTACGTGGGCATGAACGGCAACGGTCAGCAAGACCTCTCTCTGGGAGATGGCTGCCACACCATGGGCATTGTGCTGCACGAAATGACCCACGCCTCTGGTGCGCAGCACGAACAAACCCGTTCGGACCGCGACCAGTACATCACCGTCAACTGGAACGCCATTCCTGCCGACTGGCAAAGCCAGTACCAGATCCTGCCCAACGCCAAGCCTTACGGTGCCTACGACTTTTACAGCATCATGCACTATGGGCTGTACTGGGGCAATCAACTGGCCATGACCCCCAAAGTCTCTGGCATTGATTACAACCGGGTTGGAAATGGCAGCACGCTGACTGCAACCGACATTGCAGGCATCAACAGCCTGTATCCATCCACTGGAGGAGGCGGAGCCACCAGCATTGCAAACGGTGGCATCTACCGCATCCAGAACCTGAACAGCAACAAATGCATGGATGTGGATGGGGTCAGCAGCGCCAACGGAGCCAGCGTCAAACAGTACGCCTGCATCAACCAGAACGTGTACTACAACCAGGATTACCGCTTCAAACAGGTGAACACGCCCGAGGGGGTCTACTACCAGATTCAGGCCGTGCACTCTGGAAAATGCATTGACATTCAGGACATTGCCACCGGAGACGGGGCCAAACTGCATCAGTGGGATTGTCACGCCAACCCGGACGACGCGGGCCTCAGAAACCAGCTTCTGCGCCCCGCTCAGGTGGCCACCGCCGTCTGGCAATTTGGCTTCAAACACTCCAGCAAGTGTCTGGATGTGCCCGGATCCTCTCTGGCCGATGTCCAGTTGCAACAGTGGACCTGCAACGCCACCAACGCCCAGAGGTTCCGCCTGATTCCCGTTTCACACTGAACTTCAAAACACCAGAGCAGACTGTGTTCTCTGAGCCAGAGGATGCTGTCTGCTCTGGCTGTCAGTTGCCAGCAGAAAAACATGTTTTCCTGTCTGAGACAACTTCAAAAGCTGTGAAATGTCCAGCACCCACTGGAAATGCTGTGTTATGGTTGACAAGGGAGGTCAACATGAAGAAAATCCTGATGCTTGGACTGCTGCTGGCCAGCACTGCACTTGCCACCACCGTTGCGGAAATCAAGAAGAAAGGTGTGCTGGTGCTGGGCACCGATCCACAATTCCAGCCCTTCGAGTTCACCAACGACAAAGGTGAAATTGTCGGTTTCGATGTGGACATCGCCCGCGAGATCGCCAAAGACCTCGGGGTGAAACTGGACATCAAAAACATCGGATTTGGACAACTGATGCCCGGCAGCATCACCTCCAAACGGGTGGATCTGGCCATCTCTGGCATCACCATCACCGATGAGCGCAAGAAGATTGTGTCGTTCAGCAAGTCTTACTTCACCAGTGCACAGGTGTTCATTGCCAAAAACGGCAACCCCAAGAAACTGAACTGGCCCCTGAACAGCCTGAAAGGCCGCACCATCGGCGTGCAGGCCAACACCACCGGTTTCTACTTCGCCGATGAAACCTTGAAAAAACTTGGGGCCACCATCAAGGTCTACGACGACTTCGCCTCGGGCCTCAGTGACGTGCAAAACGGACGCATTGACGCCATCGTTGGAGACAAACCCACCGTGGATTACCTGAAAAAGACCCGTTCTGGACAGTTCCAGCAGGCAGGCAAGGATCTGGTTTCTGAAGATTACGGCATCGCCATCTTCAAGAACAGCGATCTGGTCAATGCTGCCAATGCCACTCTGGACCGCCTGAAGAAGAGTGGAGAGTACCAGAAGTTGGTTGAGAAGTGGATTGTGCCCAAATAAGGGCTCGGCGGGCCTTGCCCTGAGGCCGAGAGCCGAGAGCCGAGAGCCGAGAGCATCGTGCTGCACATATTAGAACTGGTCAAGGATATCTGTAGGGGCGAGCGGGCAGAGGGACCAACGTGTGGTCCCTCGTTTTGCACAAGACGGCATACCTCGCCCTTGATTGCTTTAGCCAAAGCTTTCTTTAGCTCTCGGCCCTTGGCCCTCGGCATTTCTTTTGCCCTCAGCGAGCCGCAGTTCTACACCAGTTGACAAAACTTGTTGACAATTAAACCCGCCCTCCGGTACACTGTTTTCCACGTCAGGCTTACCCCTGACGCTCTTATCCCGAGTGATGCGAGAGAACTGACTCCGAGACCATCACAGCAACCGATCCCCATTGCGACACGGTGCTTTCAGACCTGCCAAAGGTGGCTGGAACGATAAGAGAAGGCATGGACTGCACACCCATCCCCTTCTCAAAACACAGACAACGATGTCTGGTTTTCTCAGAGAGGGGGATTCATTGCTCCCCCAAATTTGGAAACAACCCTTTTGGGAGGAGAAAAAGCATGCCAAAGTTTGAAACCCTGCAAGTCCACGCTGGCCAGACCCCCGACCCGACCACCGGGAGCCGCGCCACCCCCATTTACCAGACCACCAGTTACAACTTCCGCAATGCGGAACACGCAGCCAATCTGTTCGGTCTGCGCGAGTTTGGCAACATCTACTCACGGATCATGAACCCCACCAATGAGGTGCTGGAAAGCCGCATTGCTGCCCTTGAGGGTGGCGTTGGTGCTCTGGCAGTGGCCAGTGGTCACGCCGGGGTGCTTCTCAGCATCCTGACCCTTGCCCAGCAGGGGGACAACATCGTGTCCACCCCCAACCTGTACGGCGGAACCTACAACCTGTTCAAGGTGACCCTGCCCCGCCTTGGGATCAACGTGAAATTCACCTCCTCTGAAGAGCGTCCAGAGGAATTCGCTGCACTGATCGACGAAAACACCAAAGGGGTGTTTCTGGAGTCCATCGGCAACCCGGCCCTGAACATCCCCGATCTGGCTGAAATTGCCAAAGTCGCCCACGAAAAAGGTGTGGCGGTCCTCGTGGACAACACTTTCGGGCAGGGTGGGTACCTGATCCGTCCCATCGAGCATGGGGCCAACATCGTGATTCACAGCGCCAGCAAGTGGATTGGCGGTCACGGTCAGGCCATCGGTGGCCTCATTGTGGACGGTGGAAACTTCAACTGGGGCAACGGACGTTACCCCCTGTTCACCGAGCCAAGCCCCAGTTACCACGGCCTGAACTTCTGGGAGGTCTTCGGCGAAGGGAACCCATTGGGCCTGCCCAACATCGCTTTTGTGATCCGTGCCCGCGTGGAAAACCTGCGCGACCTCGGGACCACGTTAAGTCCGCACCATGCCAGCCTGTTCATCACCGGTCTGGAAACCCTGTCCCTCAGGGCAGAACGCCACATCCAGAACACCCACAAACTGGCCGAATTCCTTTCCAACCACCCCGAGGTGGAGCGGGTCATTCACCCCGACCTGCCCTCTCACGCGCACCATGCTCTGGCCCAGAAATACTTCCCCAGAGGGGCCGGAAGCATCCTCGGGTTTGAATTGAAAGGGGGCCGCGCAGCTGGAGAAGCCTTCGTGAACAACGTCAAACTGGCGTCTTTGCTGGCCAACGTTGGAGACACCAAAACCCTGGTGATCCACCCGGCCAGCACCACCCACAGCCAGCTTTCCGAAGCCGAGCAGCGTTCCGCAGGGGTCACGCCCGGTCTGGTCCGCATCTCGGTGGGCATCGAGCACATCGATGACATCATTGCAGACTTTGAAGAGGCCCTGAAAACCGTTCCTGCACTGGTGGAACAGGTTTAAAAGGTCAGCAGTTCACAAAATCCCCCTGAAATTTCAGGGGGATTTTGTTTTAATCGGCAACTTCATACAGGTGACCATCGTCAGAAAAAGGTCGCAATACACCCTGCTCGACCAGCACTCTCAATTGATGTTTAAAATCCTCAAATTCGGATGGTTGTTCTGGAACCTCTTGATCATGCTTGATAAACCGCCAGAATTTCCAAGGGTCCAAGAGGTCATGACGGTCTCAATTGACATTCAGCCAGTCCCACTCCACCCTTTGACCTTCAAGGATGGCTGTGCATCCCAGACCATGAAAGTGAAAGGTCAGCCCTTCCAAAGTCCCATGTGCTGGAAAAGCATCCCCAGCATTGGCATTTTCAGGAGAAATGACTGTTTCATACGCTTTTTCGAGGCGTTGGATCACCTGACGAATTGCAAGCTGGTAAGCAGCATAGCTTGCAAGAAATGTGCTTTTCTCCATGAAGTCACACCTTGTATGGTCCCGAGTACCCTCTCAGCATCAGGGAACCCACCAGATAAAACACCCCGCTGAGCCCCATGAACGCCAGCAAATACCAGAGATTGGAGTAATTGAGGGCGGCAAAGAGCGCCGGAACGGCTGGAGCACTGCCCAGCCGGATGGCCACCGTGATGGCATTTTTAAACGAGGCTTCTTCCTGAAAAGCCCGACCAGCCATGGCCAGCACCCCCGAGGACAGCAGCACACTGAGGCCCAGCCAGACCCAGAAATACAACAGGCTCCACTGCTGTCCAACAAACAGCACACCCAACAGGGCAATCGGGACAATCAACACCAGAAAAGCCAGCAGGTACACCGTGCGCAAAATGGCATGGGCCTGCTCGGGGGTGGGTTTGCCTCGGGTGGCTTTGAGTTGTTCCAGCAAACCCATTTAGACCAGACTCAGGGTGGGGAGGGCTTCAGGGGCAGCACTGGCCTCTTCGATGGTGACAGGGGTGCCCCAATCGATGTCTTTGCGCAGCACCGCAAGGCAGGTGTCACCCAGACTGATGCCGGTTTTGCCCACGGTTTTGCCGTCTAAGGTGATGTCTGTGAAGCTCGGGATGTCTTCGCCACGCAAGCGAACCAGATGGTGGCGGGTGTTGCCTCTGGCTTCCACCCGGGCCATGATTTCCTGCCCGATGTAGCAGCCTTTCTGGTAACTGACTGCAAATTCCATGCCGCACTCCTGAGGCAAATACCCCATGAATCCATCGGTGTAGGCGTCTGGGATTCCGGCCAGAATGCGTTCCATGTGCAGTTCTTCCCACGCAGCTTCTTCCAGCTTGATGAATTCATAAAAGTCCAGAATTTTGCTGCGCAGGAGGTGGATGTCCAGACCCACATTCTGGCTTCTGCGAATTCGGGAAACCAGCACGGTGAACCCCTCTTCCCACTGGATGTGCTGGGTGTCCGGGCCTTCTGCTTTCCAGCCGGGGATTTCCTGCTCGGGGTTGTCGCCCCAGAGGTGGAAAGTGACCAGCGTTTCAGAGGTGTCTTCGATCTCCACCTGATCAAAAATGATGTACTTTTTGAAACGTGCGGCCAGCATGGCAGCCTCGTCTTCAGGAAGGTGAACGTACAGGTCGCTGTCACGGCGGTACACCTGGGCCACCTGCTCAATCTGGCCTTTGACGTTCAAAAAGAGGGCAGGCACCCGGCCCGGCGTGGGGGCGTTTTTCAGGTGCCCGGTCATCTGACCCATCAGGAAATCCAGACGGTCTGTGCCGGTCACACGCAGGCTTGAACTGGGAATGCGGGTATAACGTACCATAAACTCAAGAATACGACCTTTCTCATGCTTCAAGCGTTCAAAACTCCACAAAGGCAGGGGTGACGCACGTCGCGAAGGGGTTAAGGTAAGACATGAACCCCGAGCAACTGAAACTCGCAGTCCAGCACTTCTCTGAGCTCCCTGATCCCCGGACAAACCGAGGGCTCAATCAACCCCTCATCAACGTGATCGTCATTGCCCTGTGTGCTGTGCTCAGCGATGCAGACAGCTTCTATGACATGGAGGATTTTGGGGAACTCAAACGGGATTGGCTCTCAAGCTTCCTGGACCTCCACACCGGTATACCCTCCCATGACACCTTCAATCGGGTCTTCGCCAGGCTCGACCCTACGCACTTTCAAGCCTGTGTGCTCGACTGGGTCAAAGAAGCCA
>NZ_JQKG01000068.1 GCF_000745915.1 Deinococcus misasensis DSM 22328 | reverse complement strand
CCACGGTGTTCGCCACCTGAGAATCAATGGGCGTACCCAGAAAAATGATCCGGTCTTTCAGCAGGCGAGAATAGATGTCGTACATGCGCTCGCCGCGGCCGCTTTGCTCGATGACGTATGGAATGATGCTCATGCATAGCATTATGTCACGGCTTGCGTGAAAAACCCTAGGGTGAAATGCACACTGGCATATACGGCGAAAGGCCGAGAGCCGAGAGCCGAGAGCCGAGAGCCGAGAGCCGAGAGCCGAGAGCCGAGAGCCGAGAGCCGAGAGCCGAGAGCCGAGAGCAAGGTAGACTCCAGAGTTTCTGGTGTCAAGGCTTTAAACAAACACAAACCAACGCAAATAAAGGTGCAGCGGACAAAGAGACCAATATGTGGTCTCCTGTTATGTACAAGACAGTGTGCTGCACCTTTATCAAAGATGTTCGTTTGAATTGTTTTTTGCCCTCGGCCCTTGGCTCTCAGCCCTCGGCGGGCCGCAGGCACACAAAAAAAGCATTGCCGGTGAGCAACGGCACCCACTGGGCATCCCTTAAGGCTGCTACCTTCCGGTCCTGACCTGATTCGAGAGCCAATGCTGCGTTGCGCCAGCAATGCGTCAGGTATCTTAACACACTCTGGAGGGTCAGGCAAATCAAGAAGCAGAAGGCAAAGGCAGAAGGCAACAATCCAGCCAAGGCGTTTGCTCTGAATCATGCCACTGTCAAGAGAAAAAGCACTGTCAGAAAGATAAAATCTTTGGCCTTCTGCTTTCTGCTTTCTGCCTTCTGCAGATTTCCAGACCACCAGATGCCCTTTGCAGCTCTATCATCTGGCCTATGCCATCTCAGGGGGTTGCAACTTTTACGCTTTTCAAGTAATATTCTTTCTGCCCATATGGGCACGTGTCGAGGCGTAGCGCAGCCTGGTAGCGCACTACCTTGGGGTGGTAGGGGTCGTGAGTTCAAATCTCGCCGCCTCGACCAAAATGGAGTGAAAACCAGACACTCCGAAAAGAGAGCAACTTTGAGTTGCTCTCTTTTTTTGTTGTGTTTTTCTGATAAGGGGACCAGCATTTTGCTGGTCCCCTTTGAACTGCAATCAGGGTTGAGTGGGTGGAGTGGTGTCTGGATTTTGTTGCGCAGGTTGATCTGCTGGCTTGTTCTGCTGGGCACAGTTCTTTTGACGGTAATACACTTGCAGGGTTTGAATTCTGCTGTCTGCCTTGGCAATCACTTGACTGTTGTTGGACTCGTTCAAAAAGATGGCAGGCCAAAACAACAAAGCCCAACCTATGTTCTGTGCGCTGAATCCTTTGTTTCCCTGAGCTTCATTTCTGATGCTTTCTGCACGTGCGATCTCAGTCCGGATTTCATCGCATGTCAACAAATCATCGCTGATGGTTGAAGGATTGTATGTTGGTGCGCAAGACGCAAGCAAAATTCCCACCATAGAGAACATCATGAGCGTTTTCTTCATGCCTTCAAGCTATCACAATCATGTAATTAAATCTTACAATTTTTAAGCGCAAATCACTTATAATTTGTCGCGCACGACAAATCTTGTCGCATGATTACACACCATAAGATGAATCATCAATCCTCCCCGAGATCAAAACCTGAGTTTTTTCCTTCATTGGCTGGCACGATTTCCAGCCAGTGCGAAGGGCAGGGGCGCAACAGGTCAGCAGGGCTTCCTTGGTGTTCCAGCCAGTCTCTGGCCGCTTTCTGGCCCAGAATGACGGGCATCCTCTGGTGGATATCGTCCAGCAAAGCATTGGGAGGGCAGGTCAGCACCGTGAAAGACTCCAGCACTTTGCCTTCAATGCATGCCCGGTCCCAGAGTCCAGCCAGAATCAAAGGGCCAGCGTTGCTGCTGAGCACCAGATGCTTTTCACGGCATTTTTCGATGGTGCGCCATTCCAGAAAACCTGCAATCTGGATCAGGCATCTTCGCCGCCAGAAACTGTCCCGAAAAGTGGGTTTCTCGTGGGCGGTTTCGGCTCTGGCATTGAAGGTCTTTGAGCTGTATTTTTCAAGGTCTTCTCGGGTCAGGCACCAGTGGGGCACCAATCCCCAACGCATGGGCACCACTTCGAAGGCATGAGGAGGCGCTGGACTTTTGCGAATCACGGGGTAGAACTGCCTCGGGGAAACCTCTCTGGAAACAGGGCAGGACTCGGGCCAACCAAGACCCCATATCAGCGCATGCCCACTGTTCCCAAGAATCTGCACCCCTGTCCTCCGAACCTTTTCTCTGATGATGCGCCAGAGGGTTCAAAAAAGCAAAGAAAGAAGCCCTCTCCTTCGCGCGGGAGAGGACTTCTTTCTGATTTCCTGGGATAAGTATATGAAGATTTAGGGTCTAGCTTCCCTGTCGGCTTCCATTGGTTCCGACACCACCATCGGTGCCTTGACCACCACCGATTCCAGTGTTGGGTCCAACATTGCCGCCCTTGGAGCCACCTTCACCACCGCCACGGTGGTCTTTTTGGACCTTGCCGGTGTCACCTTGAGGATTTTGTTCTTGTTTGATGTGCTTGTCGGTGTCATGGTGATTTTCAGGTTGATAATTCGGTTCGCTCATCTTGATCTCCTTTCCAGAAGTGATTTGGAAACTTCTGTTTGAGATGGGACCATTATCCAGAAAAATGCCGTGCTGTACTGTCAGAAATCCTGATTTATTTTGCTCATCCAGTTCAAAACCCTCCCATTTTGAATTCACCTGTTCAATGTTTCATGGTTTGCAGCCTGAGTTTATAGGTGCAAAAAAACAATCCTGACCATGCTTTTTCTTTTCATGATCAGGAGGGGGAGTTGGGTGAGGAAAAGTTTATGCTGTTTTAGGGAAGCTTTATGGGCTCAAAGGGGAGGGAGGCCGTAATCTGCCCAGTTTCTGGACACCTTATCTTTGATGTCCTCGGGCATGGTGATTTTCTTGGGCCAGACCCTGTGAAATCCCTCATCGGCGCGTTTGGGGGTGCCGTCCCAATACATTTTACCGTTCAGCACTTTGACGTCCCGCTCGGGATCGATGTTGTTGAGGATGGTCCACCACACGTCTTGCAGGTCGCGCACATCGGTTTCATCGTCCACCAGCAGCAAGTGCCGGATGCCAGAGGCAGCAGGACTGTTCAGAAGCTCCTGAGCCAGTTCTTGCCCTTGATGGTCACGGGTTTTCTGGACTTTGACGATCCAGTAACCGTCTGGGCTTTGCCACTGGTCCAGAATCCCTTCCAGAGCAGGCAGGTCCTGTGTGGGAGCAGGGGTGAAGGGGTCTTCTGTTTTCTCCTCTGGGTGCTTGGTGGTGGCGTCAATAATCAGTTTTCCACCATACGACCACTGTCTGGAACTGTGGTCCAGCACGTCAATGGGACCGCGTCCATGCAAGGTGTGGAAGCCCGGCACAGCTTTGAGGGCGGCTTCCCTCCAGACCCCATCAAAGTCGGTGACCTTGAAGTCTTCATCCACCACCACAATCACCTTGGCGAACATCATCTGCCCGAGGCCAAACAGGGCATTGGCCACCTTGTAAGCCTGTCCGGGATAGGTTTTCTTCATGGCCACGAAAACCAAGTTGTGGGCCACCCCAGCAGGAGGCATGAAGTAATCTTTGATCTCTGGCACGATCAGCTGTGCAGCAGCAAGGAAAATCCGTTCAGAGGCTTCGATCAGGTAAGCATCTTCCATCACCGGACGCCCCACGATGGTGGCCGGATAGATGGGGTTTTTGCGCATGGTGACCGCTGTGACGTGAAAAAGCGGATATTTGTCCACAGGCGTGTAAAACCCGGTGTGGTCCCCGAACGGCCCTTCATCAATCCATGCTTCGTTGGGGTCCACGTAACCTTCCAGAATGAACTCTGCGTTGGCTGGCACGTCCAGATCGACGGTCATGCCTTTCACCAGAGGTTGCCCCTGACCCCTCAGGTACCCGGTCATGGCGTACTCGTTGAGGCCCGGCACCGGTGGCAAGGGGGCAGTGGCAGCGTAGATCAGGGCAGGATCTCCACCCAGAGCCACGGCCACTTCCAGACGTTTGCCCAACTTTTTGGCGTTTTCAAGGTGTCTCGCTCCGGTTTTGTGGCGCTGCCAGTGCATGCCGGTGGTGTTTTTGCCCATCACCTGCATGCGGTACATGCCCATGTTGTAATCCCCGGAGATGGGGTCCTTGGTGATCACCAGAGGCAAAGTCACAAAAGGGCCACCATCGTCTGGCCAGCAGTGCAGGACAGGGATTTTGCTCAGGTCCACTTCGTTGCCGCGCCACACCACTTCCTGCACAGGTGCAGTGCGAACCCGTTTGGGAGGCAGACTGGCGAGGTCTTTCAATTTGGTCAGGTTGGAGGCCATGCCCAGCAACCCTCCACCCATTTTGACGTTCAACAGGCTTTTGATGCGGTCTGCCACTTCATCCAGAGAGTTGGAACCCAGAGCCCAGGCCATGCGTTCCCTTGTTCCCATCAGGCCGATGGCCAGAGGGAAGGGGCTGCCTTTGACGTTTTCAAACAGCACTGCGGGACCGTCTTTTTTCACCAGACGGTCTGCAATTTCGGTGATTTCGAGGTGTCGGTCCACTTCTTTCTTGACGCGGATCAGCTGTCCTTTGCTTTCCAGAAGGGCGATGAAGGATTGCAGGTCATTGAAGGCCATGGGAACAGTTTATCTGTTGCTCCAGTGATAAAAATGTCCCGGCGCATGCCAACCCGGACTTCCCACTTGTATTCAGAATTACGTTGTCCGACAAACCACGAAACCAAAGCACAAAAAAGGACCCTCTCAGGTCCTTCTTTCCACATTCGGAGGGTGCAATTCAGCGGAGCACATCAGGAAGGTTGAGCATCCCCACCACAGAGGCTGCAACGGGAGTCTGACGGGTTTGCAGCAAGCGCTCCAGTTCCTGAGGGGTAGCGTTGGGCCATTTCTGCCTGAGCAAGGCCAAAGTGCCTGACACCAGAGGTGCCGCAAAAGAAGTGCCCTGAAAATTGCTGTAGGTGTCGATGTAACCATTCACACTTCTGACCCCTGAACCACTGGTGAGGCCAGCACCCGGAGCGAGCACATCGATCACCACCTGTGTGTTGCTGAATCCGGTGGTCTGCCAGAGGCTGCCTTTTTTCTCTGCTGCACCGACCACCACCAGTCCGGGCAAGCCGTAAGCTGCTGGATACTGCAGCCTCTGGCTGTTGCCTGCACTGGTCACCACCAGCACGTTGCTGGACAGGGCTTCAGACAAGAGGTTTTCCATGATGACACTGGGGGTGCTTCCACCAAAACTGAGGTTCAGCACCAGTTTGCGCAGGTCACTCTGGGGTTTGCTGAGGGTGGCGCACAGGCCTTGCACCACAGCATTCAGCTGGCACCTGCCGTTCACATCACACACGCGCACCCGTTCCAACTGGGCTTGTGGGGCCACCCCGAGCGTCTTGCCCGCTGCCAGCACCGCCACAGGCGTTCCGTGCCCGAGCATCATGTTGCTGCCACTGGTGTTGTACAGGGCCTGACGGTCGTCAAAGTGGTCCGATCCAATGGTGTCGGAGGGGAAATCGCTGTAATTGCCCCGGCTGATCAGGCGACCCGAGAGTTCTGTGTGTCCGGCCACTCCAGTGTCCAGCACTGCGATGGTGGTTCCTGTTCCGGTCCATCCTGCATTTTGCACAGCATCCAGGCCCAGGGTGCTGCGCAACAAGGCTGGCGAAATCGGTTCTGCTGTATACACTCCGGCGTCCATGTAATCCACACTGATGGGATTGATGCCAGAGAAGGTGTCTTTTTCAGCATCCAGTCGGGCCAGCACGGAGCCCAGAGGAGCCGTTTTGGGAATCCTCAGGGTGGCCACACTGGTGTTGCAACTTTGCAAAGGATGCACGGTGGCAGAAAGGGGTTTCAAGCTGCCAGCCACGTACTGCACATTCGTGGAGAGGCTCTGGTTGAGTTGGTTGATTTTGCTTTGCAGGGTGCTTTCCTGCACGCCCCTCAGGACCACGGCCAGCACTTCGTAGCTGGTGTCGGTGGCACTCCATTGGCTGGGGCTCAGGGCAGTCACCTGAAAAGACAGAGGAATGCTTCCTTGTGGCTCAGTCACACGGAGTTCATGGGTTCCAACGGCCAGTGTCCAGGGCAAGGTCACGGTCAGGGCAGAGGCTCGCGTCACAAAAGGCACAGGCTGTCCGTCCAGCAACACCTGCAAGCCTTGCAAGGTTTGGTCGTCCACATTTTGGCCCTGACGGTTGATCAGCACCGTGAGGTTCTGACCGGGTTGCCAACTGCTGCCCTGCAACTGGGCACCCAGCGGAGCCAGAGTGGGGGCAAGCACCCTCCAAGTCAGCGCTTTGCGGGTGGGCTGTGTGGGATTGTTCCAAGGATTGGCACTGGTGGTGTTGATGGCCACCCAGAACCGCTGGGTTTGCAAACGGCTGAGTTGTGAGGTGGCGGCCCAGAAATCCCATCCTGCATTCACAGCACTGTCTCCATCATGGAAGCTGGCCATGCGGTAACCTGCCCCGAAGTTCTGGGCACAGATGCCATCTGCAAAAGCTCTGGAGGTCAACAGTTGACCTTTGATGGGTGGGGTCAGGGCGATGGTGCCTCCTGACCAGGTTCTGCGGTAAGCCCCACCGGGAGTGGTGTAGGACGTGCCAATCATGGCAGCACCGGGGTTGGGCAGGTTCGACTTGTTGATGCACAACACCGGCAAACTCTGGGACACAGGCGTATCTCCAAGGTAAGGATTGCTGGTCGCATCCGTACCCACCAACACAAACGTCCCACCGTTCTGCGAAACCACCTGCTCTGCAGTTTGCTCAGGGGCATTCAGGCTTGCACAACCCACCAATAAAAAAGGAATCCACATCCAGCGCATCCAAAACCTCCACTGGATTTCAATTTATGTGATCGGGCTTTAATTTCCCATGAATTGGGATGTCGTGTTCCAGACAATAGGCCGTCATGTGCTCTGTCATTTGTTGGGCTTTGGCGGTGTGCCCTGCCTCGTGCAGCATGTCAATGGCATCCTGCCACATCAAAGGATCGCTGAGCAGTTCTGCAAGGTTGCCCAGAGCGACTGCAGTGATCAGGGGGTCGCGGGTTTGTCTGGCCCCTTCCAGAGCCCTCTGGTAAGCATGTTCAGCTTCCCGCAGGTGGTGGCCTTTGTGGTGCAGCATCCCGAGGTTGTTCCACGCATAGCTTTCTGTGGCGATGTCCTGAATCTGCTGGGAAAGTTCAATGGCTTTCAGGTATGCATTTTGGGCCGATGCAGTTTGACGGCGCTGCTCAAAGGCATTGCCCAGATTCAGGTAGGTGCGGGCCAACAATACGGGATGGTCCTGCGTGGCTTCCAGCACCTCTTGAAAAGCCTGCTCGGGGTCTTCCCCACTGCGAAAACGGGCGGTGGCACTGTTCCGCAAGATGGCCAGATGTCGGGAGGTCTCCCCCACCACTTTCCAGTAGGTCGCTGAACGCCGGAAGTGCTGATCGGCCTCCTGAAAATTTCCTCTGGCAAACATGATGTTGCCCAGTGTGCTCAAACCATCTGCTTTGGATTCCAGATCTCCCTTGAGCGCTGCCAGAGCACTCTGTTCTGCGGCCTCTGCCTGTCCGAGTCTCCAGAGCAAAAGTCCACGGAGACCGCACACCTGAGTGGCCTCTCCCAGAGGTTCCAGCAAGTCGAGGGCTTCCTGAGCTGCACCTGCCTGCTCAAGAGATCTGGCCCGCAACATGCGGATCTCCAGGGTCTCTGGGGCCTCTTTGAGCAGGTCTGCGGCTTGCTGGGCAAAACCTTTCAAAAGGATTTCTCGGGCAAAGGCACTGTAAGCCCGTGTGATGCGAGCGAGGTCCTTTTCATCCCAGAAAGGCCGGGTGTCCCGGTAGTGGGGCAAAGCCTCCATCTCAGGAAGGTGGCGGGCCAACTGCAACGTCAGGCGGGCTTTGAGATGCACCTGAGCATCCAGATGGGATTTGATCAGTGCAGGAACGCTGGAATGACCGTGGGCATTCAACCATCCAGCATCTTGCAAAAGCTGCAAATTCCAACTGAAAGTTTCAGCATCCATGCCCAGAGCGGTACGAATCAGGCTGTAATCGGGTGCAGCCATCAGGCCAGTGGTGTACAGCACCAAGCGGGCAGATTCAGGCAGTTTCATCAAGCGGGCTTCAAGGGCATCCAGCAAAGGCTCTTTCCGAAGCCATGCACCCACCAGAGCAGGCAAACCCTGTGTGGCATCAAAAGCACCCGGATGGTCTTGCAGGTTCTCGGGAGACAAGGGTTTCAAAGAAAAGTACGTGTGCACAGGCATGGCAGGACGGTCCATGCTGGAAATCACCAGCGGGTTGCTGGGATGCAACTGCTGAAGTTTGCACATCAGAGCCTGACTCTCAGGGTCTGCCAAGTGCCAATCGTCCAGCACAAAAGAACAGTCTTGCAGCCGATGAAGCATCTGGACCTCTGAAAATGGCCCTTCTCCCAGCAGGGGTTTCAGGGTGGCATAAGGCGAGCCTTGCCTGCCTTGCAGGTGCATCCAGCCTTTGCGCTGGGCCACCCATTTGAGCAAGGTGGTCTTTCCCATGCCCATGCCTCCACGCACCCATGCCCATGCTCCGGGTTGCAAGGCCAGCAATTTGTGGAGTTCATTTTCCCGGCCCACCCCATCAGGTTGGAATTGCGCTCGGGCCTGTTCAGGGGTGAGGTGGATTTGCACCCCCCATTCTTGAAGTTCTTGATGGGTTTTCTCTGCCAGAGGATGGTTGGCCCCCAGCAGCAAACCGTGCAATCGGCGCAAGGTTTCCAGTGCCAAAGGTGGTGCCCCCTGAAGTTGAAAAGCCTGCGCAGCCCACCTACCCGCTTCCAGAAACTGCATCTGGGCAGCCTCTTTCTGGGCCAATTCCAAGAGCACCAGCACCATTTCACCCGCCAGTTGCTCTCGGGTGTGAAACACCCATTCTTCCAGTTCCTCGCTGCAACCCGAGAGTTTCACCCCATCCAGAAACATGCCTTGATACACCTGTAGCGCCTTGTCCCATTCTCTGGCTTGCAGTGCCTGACGCAAGTCCTGGACATCAGAACCCACCAGAGACCAGACGCGCACCTCATCGGCATCCAGAAGCCCAGCCTGACGCATTTTGAACACCGCCACTGCCAGATTGTTCAAGGGATTGCTGGCCTCAGGCCAAAACAAAGAAGCCAGCACCCGTCTGGCTTTGCTGCCTTCCACGGTCAGGTGGGCCAGCAAAAGCAAAGATTTCATCTGGTTGAAATCCGAATGGGTCAGTTGCAGTTGGCCCAGCGTATGCAGTTTCACTGGTGTCCATTTTAAGGAAAGTTTTCCCTGACCCACAAAGGCAAAACACCAACAACCTACTCCAACTGTACCCTGTTCAAAAAACAGATCAACCACCAAAAACCTGCACTGCACAGGTGCAATGGCTGGACAAAATCAAAATTCATGCTGGGCTGTTTTCAATTCATGCTCAATTCAATGTGGCTTTCTTATGCTCTGGCCATTCCGGAACCCGTTTCCGAAAAGGAGAGATCATGAAGAAACCTGTTTTGTGGACCCTTGGGATTTTGAGCAGCATTCTGGCCAGTTGCAGTTCCACCCAGATGCCTTCCGCCGCGCAAGTGGAACAGGACAAACCTGCTGTTGAGGCGGTGGTGGGCGCACAAGGATTCACCGAATGCAACATGACCGCGCCAGTGGTGGGATGCACCATCACCGTGCGGGCCATCGACCACCTGGCCGTCACAGCCACCTCTGGCAACCGCAATCCCACAGGGGCAGCCAATTACAATCCTCCTGCTGGCTATGCCATTCTGTCCACCAACACCCTTGTGTGGAGTTCCAACAGCGGAAGCCGTTCGGTGAGCACCCTGGCAGCAGGATCCACCTTTGTTTCCAACCTGCAAGTGCAAAACAGCTACAACCTCGCCATGAATGTTTACCGGGATCTGGAAGCCAAAGCCGTGATCAAAGGCATTCCCCTTTTTGACATCACCAGCAAATTCAAAGCTGGATTGGATCAGAAATACAGCTCTTTCAGCAACATCGCCCAGAGCTATGCGGCCAGCCACAACACCATCAATGCCACCGTTTCCGCTTCTTATCGTGGGTTCCCCTGTTACTGCCGCGGCTGGGAAGACATCAGTGTGGATGCCACCCTGATCTATGTGGGCACCCAACAGCACGTCACCGATCAGTTCCAGCAAATTCTGGATGCTTTGCAACAATACATCAACAATTACGGCACCGCTCCAGTCAAAAAAGCCATGACTTGGAAACTGCTGCAAACCGCCCAGAGCAGCACCCAGACTTACGGACTGGTGGGCATCCACGCCGCTTCTGATGCCTACAACGGGGACACCCTGACCAGTGGCACCCTGCCCATGTTGTGCATCAACAAGTCGAACCTGCCCAACCCCGGAACTGCCGTGATTGGCACCCACTACACCACCCCCGGTGGGGCTTACCGCAAAACCTGGTCTGGAGGCACCATCGCCCTGACCGCACCCATCAAAGGCCAACTGTTGACCTCCAGAGCTGTGGCAGACGGCATCTGTGCCCAGAACTTTGGGGCAGGTTACCGCATGGCAGAATTCCACGACGGAGACAGCACCCTCTGGGCAGGATGGGACTTCTGGGCCGCCATCCGGGGCAACAACCTGACCCCTTTCCAGAACACCACCTTCTGGATGGCCATCAACGGAACCTCCGCCAACCCTTGGTGAAACCCCACTCTCCAAAACCCCTTCCTGTGGATCAGGAAGGGGTTTTTCTTTGGGATGTTTGTCTCAGAAAACAGCGTTTCACGTGAAACAAGCCATCAAAAGGGAATCAGTACAGGTACTTGCTCCAGACTTCCTGAGACTGCAAATCCTGCCCGAGGGTCAGCACATTGAATTTGGGGGCTTTGGGAGGATGCTTGAGGGGCATCCCTGCTTCCTGAGGGGTCTTGTTGCCTTTTTTCTGGTTGCACTCCCGGCAGGCGGTCACCACGTTGTCCCAGGCGTGACGGCCTCCCCGAGAACGGGGCATCACGTGGTCGATGGTGAGTTCCAGCATCGAGCCACAGTACTGGCAGGTAAAAAAATCGCGGCGCAGTACATTGCGCCGCGAGAAGGGAACAACTTGCACTCTCGGACGCCGAATGAATTTCTTGAGGCGGATCACGCTCGGCACAGGCATGACGGTGCTCGGGGAGTGAATGAAGTCCTGACTGTCTTCCAGAACCTCTGCGACATCATGCATGACCAGCGTGATCGCCCGTTTGATCGACACAATGTGCATCGGTTCGTAACTGGCGTTGAGCACCAGCACACGGGGTTTGTTGAGGTTCAAAGGAACCAGCTGAGTCGCATTCATACCAATATCCAGTTTAACGGCTTTTGGTGAGCTGTCTGTTGGCAAAATAGCGAATTTTGATGAGCGTTATGGCCTAAAATCGCTCTTTGGCAAACCAAATTCCCATTTGAAAAGTCTCTTTTGAGGGATTCTTCAGGAATGCGACTGGATGATGCCCCATGCCCCATCGGCTACGTACTGAACCGCCAGAGCACCCAGCAAAACCCCCAGCACACGGGTCACCACATGCACCCCGGTCAGGCCAATGACTCTGGCAATCTGCCCCGAGAGCCTGAGGGCCAGATAGCACAGGGCCAGCACAATCGCGGTCACCGCCATGACCACCACCAGATCCAGAATGTGCCCGGAGGCTTTGGTCGCCAGAATCATGATGCTGGCCAGCGTTCCCGGTCCAGCAATGAGGGGAATGGCCAGAGGAAACACACTCGGGTCCTGTCGGTTCTGGGCTTCTTTTTCTTCTTCTTCGGTTTCTTTGGCACCGCTGGGACGGGCAAACACCATGTCCAGAGCGATCAAAAACAGCAAGATTCCACCTGCAATCTTGAACGAGTAAATGCTGATTCCAAGGTGGTCCAAAAGCGACTGCCCAAAAAAGGCAAACAGAAAAATGATCACCCCGGCCACCGCAGTGGCCTTGATCGCCATTTTGCGGCGTTCAAAAGAGGGTCGGTTTCCAGCCAGACCGATGAAAATGGGGGCCAGACCGATGGGGTCCATCACGACCACCATGGTCAAAAAGGTCTGGGTGGCAAGGGCAAACAGGTCCGTCATCACAGACCATTGTATACAATCGAAACAAAGCAGAAGGCAGAAGGCACGGTCGATGATTTGACCGATGTTGTCAAATCTTTCCGAGAGCTTTGTGCACCACGCACCAAAGATGGTCAAGGAGATCTGTAGGGGCGTAGCGTGCTACGCCCAATGGAAGGAATTCTCGACAACAACCTGTAGGGGCGAGGCATGCCTCGCCCGCTATGCTTCAGCCAAAGCCTTCTTTTGCCCTCGGCCCTGTGCTCTCGGCCCTCGGCATACTGCAGGCCCTTCTCAGGAAACCAGCAGTGCGCTCAATTCTTCCAAGAGGTTTTCACCGTCTTTGACCGTGCGGGCCACCAGCATGATGGTGTCTTGCCCGGCAAGGGTGCCAATGATGTCATCTCTGGTGAGTTTGTCGATCAGGTAGGCCACCCCATTGGCATGGCCTTCGGCGGTTTTGATGACGATGATGTTTTCACCACGGTCCATGTCGCGCACAAAAGAGCGGAACAGTTTGGCGAGTTCATCCATCACATCGCTTTCGTTGGCCACATGGGCCAGAGCATAGCGGTGCTTGCTTTTTCCAATGGGCAACCGGACCAGCCTGAGTTCGTTGATGTCACGGGAGATGGTCGCCTGTGTGACGTTCATGCCTTCGTCGTTGAGGCGTTTGACCAGTTCGGCTTGGGTGGAGATCGCTTCACGCGAGATGATTTCCTGAATGCGTCTTTGACGTTGTTCTTTGGTGAGTGCCATAAGGGTACCTGTAATTATGCAACAGTATATACGGTTTGGAAAAGGGTATTTTTATGCAGTTTTTTTATGCATTCTGCCACTTTAGATCAGAATGGATGGACGTTTTACCCTTGAAATCTCCAAACCGCACTGGAAAGTCACTGCATGCGTTGCATGGCTTCATTCAGCAGCAACCTTGCCACCTCGCGTTTGGACATGCGAGGCAGGTCTTGAAATGTACCATCTGGAAACACAAAAGTCACCTGGTTGTCGTCTCCACCAAACGAGGTGCCTTCGCGGGTTGGGTAATTCAGGCAAATGAAATCTGCATTTTTGCGCTGAGCCTTGCCTGCCGCACGCTCCACACCAGCATGGGTCTCCATTGCAAAACCGACCAGCACCCTGTTCCCTTTTTTCTGGCCCAGAGCCGCCAGAATGTCTGGATTCGGCACCATTTCGATGGTGACCTGCTCAGAGATTTTGGCCTGCTTTTCGTGCTTCTGTTCGGCAGCACGGTAATCTGCCACGGCAGCGGTCATCACCACCAGATCGGACCACTCGAAATGGTCTTCCATGGCCGCTTTCATTTGCAGGGCAGACTCCACAGGCACCACTTTTGATCCCGCAGGCGCAGGAATGGACACCGGACCCGAGACGATCACCACTTCGGCCCCTCTGGAGAGGGCCTCCTCTGCCACAGCAAAACCCATTTTCCCACTGGAAGGGTTGGACACAAACCGCACCGGATCAAGGTATTCACGGGTGGGTCCAGCGCTGATCAGCACTTTCTTGCCTGCCAGATCCTTGGGTGCAAAGACCCGCTTGACCTGTTCTGCGATCTCCTCGGGTTCCAGCATTCTGCCCATGCCCTCCCCTTCCCCTCGGGTCCCGAGTTTGCCTGAAGTGGGGCCGATGAACTGGTGACCCCAGCTTTGCAATTTGGCTTTGTGGGCCCCAGTTGCCGGATGTTCCCACATGGCGGTGTTCATGGCAGGTGCCCACATCACCGGACAACGCACCGAAAGCAAAGTGGCACTGCCCAGATCGTCTGCAAGCCCCAGAGCGGCCTTTGCCATGAAATCGGCACTGGCAGCCACCACCACCACGGCTTCGGCCCAGTGGGCGAGTTCAAGGTGCTGGGCTCCGGCCTGAGGGGAAAACCACGACCCTCGGGTGTACAGTTCATTGCCCGAGGCACTGCTGAGCGCCAGAGGGGTCACGAAATTCAGGGCACTGTCGGAGGCAATCACCCTTGTTTCACACCCTGTTTCACGGATGCGGCGCAGGACAAAAGGGGCTTTCATGGCTGCCACAGAGGCACACACAATCACAAGCACACGATGCATAAGGCCAAAGTATCACTTTCCCCTGTGGTCTACTGCAAAAGGGGTGCTGTGGGAGAACACCGGACTGGCCAAGTGCTGAGTGCCGAGAGCAAAGTTTAAGCTTGCAGGGAAGAAAGCAGAAGGCAGAAAGCCAAGGGCTCAAAGCTGGTCTTGCTGTGAACCGTTCATTGCAAACTCGCACCCAAAAGCTGTAACAGGGCTTTCAATTGCCTCCAGCACAGCGTCAGAGACAGCAGTACGCCAGAGTCGCCCGTGTTAAATTGACCCCATGACTGCCCCTCTGAAAACCATCAAGAACAATGCTGTGCTGGTGCTTTTCCTGCCAGACCGACAACAGATCATCGTGCAAAACCGGGATGGGCACAGACCCCCACCGTGGGGCTATTTTGGTGGAGGTCTGGAAGCAGGCGAAACCCCTCTGGACGCCATCCTCAGGGAAATCCGTGAAGAATTGAACCTGTCCTTGCAGGCTGAAGACGTGACCCTCTGGGGATGCTGCAAAGGCGAAACCCCAGAGATGGAGTACACCATCCACGTGTTCGGGATGCAGTTCTCTGGAGACCCCTACCAATTGGAGGTGCTGGAAGGGGCAGGACTCGATGTGGTCACCCCAGAGGAAATGCTGCAGCGTTGTGCAGTGGGTGGTCCTGATGAAGCCATCACCCGACTGGCCATGCAGAAACTCATCAAGTCATGAAAAATCCTCCCCTGTTCGGGGAGGAAAGCGAAGCGAGGTGGGGTTTTAATCCCGTTCGAGGGCGTGAACGGTCTGGGCCTGCAACAGGGCCTGCTTGGTGCGCTGGAGGTCCTGAGCGAGTTTCTCTTCGTCGATGAGGTTTTCACCAACCTGCAATTTGCCGCTGGCCAGTTCGCGCATGGCCACGGTCACGAGGTTGCGGATTTTGGCGCGCTGGTCCACGGGAAGGGCGCTGGGGGTGCCTGCTTTGAGTTGCAGGGCACGCTTGGCGACCACCACAGAAAGGCTGTATTTGCTGTTGGTCAGGGAAAGCATTTTGTCGATGTTGGGTTCCGCCATGGTGTCCTCCTAAAGGCAATACTTCAGTATAGGGTTACAGGTCCTGCTGGTCAAACAGCCAGCCTGCAAGCAGCAGCAGCAAGGCCGAAACGGTGATTTGAAACACCACATAGGTCAGGGACACTTCCACCGTGCTGTTGGCCATGGTGAGGCCGGGACCATCCTTGAGAAAATGCAACTGGTCATAGAGGGTGATGCCCACCCAGCTCAGCAGGATGTAGGTGACGCCACCCACCAGCCATTCCACCTTGCCCACACGCTGACCCACCAATTGGGACACATAAGCCATCACAGGCAAAGGCAAAACCGCCAGCACCACCACAGACAGCACTTTCAGAAACTCACCCAGCTGGTTTCGGGCAAGAATGTCACGCAGGCCATCCATCAGTTGCTGAAAAGCACCCGGCTGCGACGTGAGGATGAAGTAGAAAACGGGCAGCAACACGAAGACCGTCAGGAGCAGCACCTCCACAGCCAGCCAGAGGTACTTGCTGGCCAGAATGTGCAGCCCTGAAGTGGGCAGCGACCTCAGGAAGTAATGGGTGTTGCGGGCATATTCATTGCGAATCTGGTAAAAACCTTTGACCAGAGCGTCCAGAAAGGGCAACCCCAGCAGCATGGCACTGAGGGCTGCCCGCACAGAACTGTCTTTCACCTGAAACTGGATCACCAGACTGAGCAGCAGAATCACTGCAGCAGCACCCAGCACCCACTGGTAGTTTTGTTCCACTTCTTTGCGAAAAAGCATCCAGAAATGCATTTATTTTCCTCCCCGACGACGGGCTTCGGCCATCATGGCGTCTTGCTTGACTGCACGGTCAATGCTGATGCCTCTGGCATTGCGAATGTCCTCTGCGGTGCCTTCCAGGAGCACGCGACCCCCGTCCAGAACCAGCACCCGGTCAAACAAACTTTCGGCTTCGGCAATCTGGTGGGTGGCGAGGATCATGGTGGATTCGGCATCGTCTGCACGAAATTCACGGATCAGGGTGTGCAGGATCTGCTCACGGGTGAGGGGATCAATGCCGCTGAGGGGTTCATCCAGCAGATACAGTTTGGCTTCTCTGGCCAGCGTAAGGGCCAGACGGACCCGCGTGCGGTTACCCTTAGACAGGGTTCCCAGTCGGGCTGTTTCATTGACGCTCAAAAATTCCAGCACGTCTTTGAAGCGCTGCTCATTCATGGGAAAAAAAGCCTTCATGAAGTCAAAGGCGTACCGGGCATTCCAGCTCATGTACAGGTGGTCGATCTCTGGGAGGTAAGCCACCAGCTTGCGGGTCTGTTCACCGGGGGTTTGCCCGAGCACCTTGATGCTTCCAGAGGAGGGCTTGACCAGTCCTTCGGCCATCTTGATCAGGGTGCTTTTTCCGCTGCCGTTGACGCCCAAAAGGCCAATGAATTCTCCGGGATTGGCGGTGAAGGTGAGGTCTTCCAGAGCGACAGAATTGAAAAACCGTTTGGTGAGGTTCTGGGTTTGCAACATCATGAGCTGCTCTCCAATTTCTTTTGAACCAGCGTTTCAATGGCGTGGTTGTCCATGCCCAGTTTGCGAAGCTCCTGCAAGAGGCGCTCAATGGCCTGCGAAGCGAGGTCTTCTCGGGCGGCGTCAATGCGGGTGTAATCGTCGGTGATGAAACTGCCCAGACCCCGGCGGGTCTGAATGAATCCGATGCGTTCGAGTTCCTGATACGCCCGCACCACGGTGTTGGGGTTCACCAGTTTTTCCTGAGCGAAATCCCTTGCGCTCGGGATTTTGTCTCCGGGTTTCAGTTCGCCCCGGACCGCCCGGCTCATGATGTCCTCCATGAGCTGCAGGTAGATGGGGCGTGTTTGGTCAAAATTGGGGTCATGCACTGGCATCCTCCTGAGATATATTCTAGTGTACTATTTAACTAATACACTGTCAATGAATGGGAGGTTTGATGGGGATTGGACGTTGAAGGAGGTTGGGTGTGCCTTGCCTTTTGCCGAGAGCCGAGGACACAGGGCCGAGAGCACGGTGTATCACACGACAAAAATCTTCAAGGGGATTTGTGTAGGGGCGAGGCGTGCCTCGCCCTGCATTGCATCAGCCAGAACTTTCAGGGGGAGGCACGCCTCGCCCCTACACAACAAAGATCCCTGCCATTGGGCGCAACACGCTGCGCCCCTACAGTGGTGGTAACAGTGTTTCTGCCTTCTGCCTTCTGCCTTCTGCCTTCTGCCTTCTGCCTTCTGCCTTCTGCCTTCTGCCTTCTTCTTGACCCCAAGATGCGCCTCCGAAGCGGTTCGGTCGGCGCGGGGTCGCTGCCTTCTGCCTTCTTCTTGCCAATCCTCACAGCCCATCTCATCCCCAGAGGCTATATTGAAAACCACATGAATGTGATTGGACTGGATCTGGGCACCACAGGCTGCAAAGCCGTACTGGTCGGCGAAGATGGGCAACCGGTCAGAAGCACCTACCGCAGTTATCCCCTGAT
>NZ_JQKG01000067.1 GCF_000745915.1 Deinococcus misasensis DSM 22328 | reverse complement strand
AATGAAGCGCAAGAGGAAACGAGCTGCGTTGAGTGATGAGTTTCGCTCCACCCTCCTGATGCTTCTCCTTCAGCCTTAACGTGCGTCACCCCTGTGGGGATTTGGAATCCCTTCCATGTCTAAACCCGATCCAGATTTTTGCCCTCGCCCTTTTGGGTTTGGCATCTTAGAATGTGCTCATGGCCATTCCAGAGGACATCCTGAAGCGGATTGAGCAGGACTTTCAGGCACAGGCAAATCAGGCGATCTCTTTGATCGAGAAAGCTCTGGGCACCGAATCCTTTTGCTTCTTCTCTCCCAGACAGCTCAGGTGTGCGGTTTTTGTGGCAGAAGGCAACCTTGTGGTGTTGCAGCAGGCTTTGCAATTGGGCCTCACCGATTGCAGGGACCTGATGTTGTGGGGTGAATACACCTTGCAGGACGGCAAGTATGTGCGCCTTCATGATTGGAACTTGCCTTTTGAGGTGGCACAAGTCAGTTGATGAGATCGCTCAATTGATGTGTGGGTCCACACAGTGGGAGGCTCTTGCACGGCAGGAGTCTCCCACTGCACCATTGAATCTTGATTTCAGCAGGGTTTAGGAGGGCTTGTTCTAGAGGTATGGATTGAGGCCAAACATCGTTCAAAGGACCTCTCTGAAACGGGTAAGCCATTTTGCTTATGCTGTGTAGACCCAGTTTAAAAAATGGCTTTGTGTCAGCCGAACCCCTGTGTTTTCTGTCCAGAGGGTTGAAAAGCTGACCTTTTTGGTGCTTTATTGGGTTGTTCTTCCAGAGTCTTCAAGATCTTACGGCAGAATTTCTGGACAATTTCCATACGAGTCTAGACAAAATTACAAAACATATCATTTGATATACATTACAATTTTACTCAACTATAAGGGGATGACGACCCCTGAGCGTGGAGGCAAGACAGTGGCAGCAAACATTGAAGACTTGAAAAAACAACACCCCCCCTTCGAGGTTGTGCTCGGCTACATGCACGAGTGGTCCAAAGTGGGATACCACGGTATCCCCGCAGAACTGGTCGACCTCATGAAATGGCACGGCATTTATCCGCAGCGTCCTCAGGAAGATGGTTACCTGATGATGCGCGTCAAAATTCAAAAGGGTGCAGTGAACGGCAGCACCCTGCGCACCATTGCAGGCATCGCTGAAGATTTCGGACGTGACTTTCTGGATGTCACCGACCGTCAGGCGTTCCAGTTTCACTGGCTCACCATTGAAAATGTCCCCGAGATTTACCGCAGACTGGACGAAGTTGGCCTGACCGCCAAAGGCGCTTGCGGTGACACTGTGCGCGCCGTGATCTCCAGTCCTGTGGCCGGTCTGGATGCCCGCGAAGTGATCGATGTGAACGACCTCGCCAACGAGATCCACCACCACTTCTCTGGAAACATCGAGTATCAGGACCTTCCCCGCAAGTACAAAGTGTCCATCACCGGACTTCCTGAGCAAGAAGGCATCCACCTCATCAACGACCTCGGATTCCTGGCCCACAAAGTCAACGGAGAAGTTGGTTTTGATGTGTGGGTCGGTGGCGGTCTGGGCGCACAAGCCCACCTTGCCAAGCGCCTCGGGGTGTTCATCAAGCCCGAGGAAGTGCTGGAAGTGGCCGTGGCCATCACCCGCGCTTACCGCGACCATGGTTACCGCCAGAACCGCAAAAAGAGCCGCCTGAAGTACCTGATTCAGGACATCGGTGCTGAAAAATTCCGCGAAATCGTGGAAACCGAGTACCTGAACCGCAAACTCACCGACGGACCTGCTGCACCTGTGGCCCGTTTCGGTGGCGTGGACTTTGTGGGCGTGCAAAAGCAAAAAGACGGCAACTATTACATCGGGGTCGCCACCACCGTGGGCCGCATCACCCCCCAGAAAGCCCGCCTGCTCGCCGACATCGCTGAAAAATACGGTGCCGATGAAATCCGCACCACCCCTTACCAGAACCTCTTGGTGCCCCACATCAAACCCGAGTTCATCGATCAGGCCATCGAAGAACTGCGTCAGCTGGACCTCGCACCCAACCTGACCCTGCGTGCGACCACCATCGCCTGCACCGGAACCCAGTTCTGCCGTCTGGCCCTCACCGAAACCAAAGCCAGAACTGCTGCCGCCATCGATTATCTGGAACCCAAATTCCTCGACCTCGATGTGCCCATCACCATCAACCTGACCGGATGCTCCAACGCTTGCACCCGTTATCAGGTGGCAGACCTTGGCTTCATGGGATCCAACTTCAGTGGCCAGGAAGTCTTTCAGGTGCACCTTGCAGGTTCTCTGGGTGAAGCCCAGCGCACCGGCATCAAACTCAAAGGCCGCGTTCCCACCGAGCAACTGCACATCTACACCGAACGCGTGCTGAATTACTTCAAGCAAAACAAAGCCCCCAATGAGTCTTTCGTGCAGTTTGTGGATCGTGTCGGCACTGAGCCCTTCTTACCAGACAACGTGTTAGCGGAGGTAGTGGCATGAGCACCCAGGGACAAGTTCTGTGGTTCACCGGTTTGAGCGGAGCAGGAAAAAGCACCCTCGTTTACGCCCTTGCAAAAGAGCTTGAAGCAGCAGGTCGTTCCGTGGAAGTCCTGGATGGTGACGCCGTGCGCGAAAACCTCTCCAAGGGTCTCAGCTTCACCAAAGAAGACCGCGACACCAACGTCAAGCGCATTGGTTTCGTGGCTGGACTGCTGGCCAAACACGGCGTAACCGTGCTGGTGAGCGCCATCAGCCCCTACCGTGACACCCGCACCGAAGTGGTCAAGGGTCTGCCCAACGGCAAAGAAATCTTCGTGGATGCTCCCCTCGATGTGGTGGCTTCCCGCGATGTGAAGGGCCTGTACAAGCGTGCTCTGGCCGGAGAAATCCCCCACTTCACCGGAGTCAGTGACCCCTACGAAGCCCCAGAGAACCCCGACATCCACCTCCGCACCGACCTGAACAGCATCGAAGACTGCCTGAACGTGCTGCGCAAGTCTGTGGGTCTGCGCGTCCGCGAACTGGTGGGAGCCTAAGACCATGCCCGAGTTCTCGTTCACATCACACCCGATTGAAGTGATCCAGTGGGCTCTGGAAACCTATCCAGACCTCACCATGCCCAGTGCATTCAACATCAACGGTGTGGTGCTCATCGATCTGGCCTACAAGGCAGGGTACCGCGGAGAGGTGATCTTCGTGGACACGGGATACCACTTCCATGAAACCCTGCAAACCAGAGACGCCCTTGAAGCCCGTTACCCGGAGCTGAAGTTCGTCACCCTGAATGCCGGTCTGAGCAACGAGGACACCCAGTACCAGACCGACCCGGATGGCTGTTGTGCTGTTCGCAAAGTCGCCCCTTTGCAGAATTACCTTGCAGAGAAAGCCCCCAGTGCCCTGCTCAATGGCCGTTCCCGCGATCAGGCAGACACCCGCAAAGACATTCCCTTCGTGGAAGAAGGTGGAAAACGGGTCAAGATCAACCCGCTGGCCTACTGGGACCGCTGCACGCTGGAAGCTTACGTGAACGCCCACGACCTTCCCATCAATCCCCTTTACTGGGACGGCTTTCTCAGCATTGGATGCTGGCCCTGCACCAGAGCCGTGCGCCCCGGTGAAGATGCCCGTGCCGGACGCTGGGCCGGAAAAGGCAAGACCGAATGCGGTCTGTGGGTCGGAGAGAACACGCTTTAACCCCCTAGGGCGAGGCATGCCTCGCCCCTACATGACATTTAAGGACCACCTGAAATGACCAACACCATCGCCAAAAGCCACCTGCCCACCCCCCACGGAGGGGTGCTGGTCAACCGTGTGCAAAAGTTTGAAGGGGACCTGAGCGCCCTCCCCACCATCGAACTCTCTGAACGCAACTTTGCTGATCTGGAACTGATTGCCACTGGTGTGTACTCCCCCCTGACCGGATTCATGGGCGAAAAAGACTACCTGAACGTGGTCGAAAACATGCGCCTTGCCAACGGTCTTCCGTGGAGTGTGCCCATCACCCTCGGGGTGTCTCAGGAAACCGCAGATGCTTTGAGCGGTCTGGTGGTGCTCACCCACAACGGTGAAGCCGTCGGAACCCTGAACATCGCTGAAAAATACAGCGCCCGCAAAGAGTGGGAAGCTGGACACGTCTACAAAACCACCGAAGAGGCCCACCCTGGCGTGGCAGCCCTGTATGCTCAGGGAGATGTGAATCTGGCCGGTGACGTGACCCTGTTCGCACTGGACCGGGGCCAATTCGCCAACCACCACTACACTCCTGCTGAAACCCGCGAAATCTTCGAAACCCGGGGCTGGAAAACCGTGGTGGCTTTCCAGACCAGAAACCCCATTCACCGTGCCCATGAGTACCTGCACAAGGTGGCTCTGGAACTGGTGGACGGATTGTTCCTGAACCCTCTGGTGGGGGCCACCAAGTCCGACGATGTGCCCGCCACCACCCGCATGGAAGCCTACGAGAAACTGCTGGAGCACTACTACCCTGACACCAGAGTGCTGCTCGGCGTGTACCCTGCTGCCATGCGCTACGCTGGCCCCCGTGAGGCGATTTTGCACGCCATCAGCCGCCGCAACTACGGTTGCACCCACTTCATCGTGGGCCGTGACCATGCCGGTGTGGGCTCTTACTACGGCACCTATGACGCTCAGGAGATCTTCAATGCCTACAGCCCTGAAGAGATCGGCCTGACCATCCTCAAATTCGAGCACACCTTCTACTGCCAGACCTGCGGCCAGATGGTGTCTCCTCGCACCTGCCCCCACGACAGCCGTCACCACCTGATCCTCTCTGGAACCAAGGTCCGTGGCATGCTGCGTGCAGGTGAAAACCTCCCCAGAGAGTTCACCCGCCCCGAGGTGGCTGAAATTCTGCGGGCTGCCTACAACGCTCAGGACTGAGCGATCCCCCTCACAAATCCACGTCCACGCTTAAATCGTCAAAAGCCAGCAAGGAAAACTTGCTGGCTGAATTTTGTTGTTGCTGAATTCCACCGTTTCAGTGCAGTTCGCCATCAAGGTACTTCCACTCTCCATCGACCTTGAGGAAACGGCTGTTTTCCTGCATCGTGTGCTTCTGGCCATGCAATTTGTATTTTGCAGTGAAGTGCACGGTTCCCTCACGGTCCTCGGGTTGTCCATGGGTTGTGTGATGGACCTTCAGGGATTCCCAGACGGTGGTGTCATCTGAAAAATCCAGAGCTTCAGGACGTGTGGTTGCATGCCAACTGTACAGCAAGTAGTCTGCGTCATGCAGGACGTATGCAGTGTAGCGAGAGCGCATCAGTTGTTCAGCGGTGGGTGCTCTGGCCCCTTGCAAAAAAGGTTGACAGCAGGCGTGGAAGGAGCGCTTGGAGCCGCAAGGACAGGGCTTGAAAGCAGGATGGCTTTTGACGGGCATGGATCACAGTGTGCCTTGAATTCGGAACGGATGCAAACAAAAATGCAAACAAAAACAGGAGCCGACAAGGCTCCTGAGGAGATCGTGTTCTCAGCGCAGGGTGAAACTTGCGCCCACTTTGGCATTCCAGCCCACACCCACACCGTTTCCAAAGTAGAAGGAGGGACCGACTTCCCCGTAAAGACGCCAATCGCTTTCAAGGAAGTAGTTGTATCCGAGGTTGACACCTGCAGTCAGACCACCACGGCCACCGTAAGGGGACCAGAAGCCGGGCACCCAGCTGAATCCCACTTGTGGAGCAGCGTAAACGTAACTGACATCGCTGCTCAGGCGGATGGGCAGGGCCACATCCACGTTGTAAGGGCTGGCAGTGAAACGCAGTTCGTTGTCACCAAAGTCGGTGCTGAAGCCCACATAGACCAGACCAAAGTGGACTTTGTCGGCGGCGAAGGCGGTGCTCAGGGTGCTTGCAATCAGTAAAGCCATCAATTTCTTCATGTGCATCCTCCAGAGGTTCTGAATCACGTTTCAGGCCTGAAAGTCAGACCCGGATCAAAAAGACCTTGCTTGAAGTCTTTTCATGAACATTGTAATCAAAATGTTCTCATTTTTCTTTGAACTCGGGTGAAAAAACCTCTGGAAATCCCAATAAAGCATTCATGATCCTCTAAGGCAATTCTCAGTTTTGCCACATCAGGGCTTCAAGCATCATTTTGACATGTTGGTTCTGACATTTTGCAGTTCCTGATCACCAATCAGACCCAAGGAATGGGCATGGGATGCCACCTCCAGAGAGTCTTTGGCCATCAAGAAAGGCACCCCCATGCTCTGGACATGCTGGGCAATGGTTTGCACCGTTTGTTCCCGTTCAGGGCCGGGAGTGACGTTTCGGATGTAGACCGCTTTGATCTGTTTTGGAAACTCTGTGACGATTTGCTGGTAAATTTCAGGGTCTTTCTCACCACTGTCTCCGATCAGCAAGAAAGGGAGATTGGGATAGGTGTTCAGGATTTCCCGAATGAACCGCAGTTTGTGGCCTTTCTGGTTCTTGAGGTTCAGGGCTCCCCAGTCTTTGAGGACCATTGGGCCCCTGGGGATCTGGTTGATGTCCATGAATTCGGCCAGCAGGTCATAGATGTTCCAGGGGCTTCCAGAGACATAAAAGATCGGGTTTTTCTCTGTGTGAAATGCCTGATACAGGCTGGATACCCCTTCAAAAGGCAAACGGGTGTGTGCATTTGAGAAGATGATCATCATGACCATCTTGAAAATGGCGGTGGCTCCGGTTTGCAACACGGTGTCGTCAAGGTCGGAAATGATTCCAAAGTCTGCATTGTCAGAGACCAGCACTTCGCCACGGCATTCGGTGCCATCTTCGAGTTCCAGTGAGACAAACTGCCATCCTGGGGGGAGGGGTTCTGGCAAGGTGGCCCGGATGTCGTAAAAGCCTTCAGGGTCGGTTTCCGCCTCAAAAGTGTGGGTACCGATGGTGGCACTGACCTGCACGCCTCGCACTTCATCGCTGGCGAAACGGGCCCACATGTTGCGGAAGTTCCTCCAGCGGCTGCTTTCTTTGCTGGCTGGCAACAGATTGAAGGCCAGCAAAACCCGGCCTCGCAAGTGCAAGGTGGTGGGCGTCCCAAATCCTCTGTAGGGGATGAGTTGCAGGGGTCGTCTGCGGGGGAGTTTTTTCAGCAGTTTGATGATTCTCTGCACATCAGCCTCTTCAGTTCGCGTGCTCATTATAAAGACTTTTGTCCGGCAATAAAACGCAAAGGGTAAAAACGTATACGCGTATACGATTGTGTTAAAGTGGAGGTACCATGGAAGAACAGCTGAAACGCACCCCCCTTTACCAGAGTCACCTGGATCTCAAGGCCCGCATGGTTCCCTTTGGCGGCTGGGACATGCCTGTGCAGTACGCTGGCGTGATGCAAGAACATCAGGCCGTTCGTGAGCAGGTGGGCATGTTTGATGTGTCCCACATGGGAGAATTTCGATTCAAAGGTGAGGGTGCTCTGGCATTCTTGCAAAGCATCACCCCCAACGACGTGTCCAAACTGAAACCTGGACGGGCACAGTACAACATGCTGCCCGGCAACCAGGGCGGCCTGATCGACGACATTTACATTTACTGCATCAGCCCCGAAGAGTACCTGATGGTGGTGAATGCATCCAACATCGAAAAAGACTTTGCCCATGTTCAGAGTTTGATCACTCCAGAGGTGGAATTCAGCAATGAATCTGACCAGTGGGGTCTGATTGCGGTGCAAGGCCCCAGAGCAGAGGAGACCCTGCAACCTCACATTGACGTGGACCTCAGCAAAAAGAAAAAGAACAGCGTGTTTTTTGCCGAACTGCTGGGTTTCCCGGTCATGCTGGCCCGCACAGGCTACACCGGAGAAGACGGCTTTGAGGTCTTTGTGAAAGCCGAGCAAGCCCCTGCACTCTGGAGCAAACTGCTGGATCTGGGGATTGTGCCCTGCGGTCTGGGTGCAAGGGACACCCTCCGTCTGGAAGCTGGTTTTCCCCTGTACGGCCATGAATTCAACGAAACCCTGACCCCTCTGGCCACCCACTATGGCTGGGTCATCAAAGACAAAGAGTTCCATGGCAAAGACCTGCTGGTGGGGCAACCCATTGTGCGCCAACTGGTGGGCCTGACCCTTGAAAAAGTTCCAGCCAGAGAAGGCTATCCCGTCAAATCTGAAGGGCAAGTGGTCGGAATGGTGACCTCTGGCACACTCAGCCCCACCCTCAAAAAACCCATTGCCATGGCTTATATTGATGTGGATGCGCTGGACAAGCCCCTTTCTGTGGAAATCCGGGGCAAAGATGCACCCGCCCAGAGGGTGGAGTTGCCTTTCCTGAGCAAGTAAACTGTGGCTGTTCAAAGATGCATTTTCTGGCAGGCGTTCCTGCTTGAACCAAAGGAGTGAGAGAATGGAAACCCCCGTTGAACTGAAGTACGCCAAAACCCACGAGTGGGTCAACACCGAAGGGGATGTCATCACTGTGGGCATCTCTGATTACGCACAGGACCAGCTGGGCGATGTGGTCTATGTGGAACTCCCCGAACTGGGCCGCGAAGTCAGCATCGGTGAAGCTGTGGCCGTGGTGGAGTCTGTGAAAACCGCTTCAGACATTTACAGTCCCGCCAGTGGTGTGATTGTGGAAGTCAACGAAGCTCTTGGAGACAGCCCCGAGCAGGTCAATGAAAGCCCCTACGAAGGAGGTTGGCTTTTCAAGGTGCGTTTCACCGATCTGTCCGATGACCTCGTGGACGCACAAGAATACGAACAATACATGGAGTGATACAGCAAATCACAGCAGCCTTTTCATCGAGAGGCTGTTTTGAAAAGCAGAAGGTGCAAGTGCCTTCTGCTTTTTCTTTTGAAACGCTATGATGGTGCATGAAAAACATTGCAACAGACAGATGTCTGTAAAACCTGATGGACGATGGAGGTCATGTGTGAATTTTGATATCGGCAGTGTTCTGATTGTGCTGGGTCTGGTGGTGGTCAGTGTGGTGATTCTGGTCACGACCATCAAAAATTTCCTGATTGTGGTGCCACCCAACCGGGTGCTGGTGGTCTCAGGGCGCAAAACCGCTCTGGAAAACGGTGACACCGTGGGCTACCGGGTCATTCGTGGAGGCCGTGCTTTCAGGGTCCCGGTCCTTGAGCAGGTCAACTGGATGGACCTCAACACCATCCCTCTGGAACTCACGGTGCAAAATGCCTTTTCCAAGGGGGGTATTCCCTTGACCGTGCACGCGGTCGCCAACGTGAAAGTCAATGCCAGAGAGCCTTACCTGTCCAATGCCATTGAACGCTTTCTCAACACCACGCCAGCCCAACTGACCCAGATCACCAAAGATACACTGGAAGGGAACTTGCGCGGCATCATCGCCACGTTGACCCCAGAGGAAATCAACGAAGACCGCTTGCGTTTTGCGGCTGCCCTGATCGAAGAGGCAGAGCACGACATGCACAAAATCGGCATGCAACTGGACACCCTCAAGATTCAGAATGTTTCAGACGATGCCGGTTATTTGATTTCCATCGGGCGAAAACGCACCGCTGAAGTGCTCAAAGATGCCCGCATCGCGGAAGCCGAAAGAAACGCCGAAGCCATTCAATCTGAAGCCGTGGCCCAGCAACGTGCTCAGGTGGCCCAGGTGGCTTCCCAGCAAACCATTCTGGAAGAGCAGAACAAACTGGCTGTCCGTCAGGTGGAACTGGAAGCCGAACAGAAAACCCGCAAGAGCCAGGTGGAGTACGAAGCCGAACTGGGCAAAGTCCGGGCACAGCAAACCTATGAGCAAGAACGGCTGGCTCTGGAAGCCGAGTTGCGTCGCAAAAAAGCCGAAACCGAACGGGACGCCAAAGTGGCTGAAGTGGAACGTCAGGCCGATGCCGCCGAAGTGGAAGCGCAGGCCAAGCGTAGGGCCCAGATCACCCAGGCCCAGACCCAGCAAGCCATTGCAGAAGAACAAAACAAGCTGCGGGTCCGTCAGGCAGAGCTGCTTTCGGTGGCCACAGCCAAAGAAAACGAGGCTCAGGTCGCCGCCGAGCAAGCCAGAGTGATTGCTGCCCAGCAACTGGAACAAGAGCGCATCCTGCTCAACCAGAAAAAATACGAAGCGGACATTGTGGCACAGGCCAGAGCCCAGCGGGAAGCCAAACTGCTGGAAGCGCAGGCTGCTGCTGCCCCCATCATTGAAGAAGGAAAAGCCAAAGCCGAAGCTTTCCGCCTGATGGTTGAAGCCTTCAAAGAAGCAGGCACAGACGGCGAAAAAGCCTTTGTGCTGAACATGCTTCCAGCCATCATCCAGCAGTTCGCAGATGCGGTCAGAGAAGTGAAGATTGACAAACTCAGCGTGATTGACTCTGGCAACGGTCAAGGCTTCCAGTCTGCCCTGCACAACATGCCCAGAGGGATTGTCAGTTTGCTGGAGCAGGTGGAAAGCACCACAGGTGTCAACCTGCTCTCTGCGTTGCAACAAAAAACAGCGAACCCTGAAACGAAAAGCGCTTCTGAAACAGCATAAAAATGACGTTTAAGTTGAAATTCAGGGGCAGTGATGTCTGATCATCGCTGCCCTTTTTGTGTTCAGTTTGGTTTTCCAAAAATGGACTGCACACTCACTTGAGGGATTTCAAGTAAGCCTGAATGTTGGCCATTTGTTGATCGGTGAATTTGAACTGTTTCATGGGAGGGTTGAGTTTCTTTCCAGCATCGTCAATGCCTTTGGTGAGGGCACGTTTGAAGAGGTCAAACTTCCACCCTGCCACTTCACCTTTCAGAACAGGGCCGACTTTGCCTTCGGCCTGCGCACCATGGCACATGGCACAGTTGGCTTGAAAAAGGGTTTTTCCAGCTTTGGCATCCCCTTTGGGTGAAGCTGCAAAAGCAGAAACCGAAAGCAGGGCGCAAGCAACGAGCATCCAGTGTTTCATGTTGACCTCCTGTGGGACCATCATGCACCCTTTGGCACACAATTCAGATGAAATCCGGTTTACCATGAAGGGCATGGACCCCATCTCTGTGCTCTCTGGACTGGGTTTGAGTTGGCTGAGTGGACTCAGGCTTTATCTGGTGCTTTTTCTGGTGGGCCTGTCAGACCGACTGAACTGGATTGCCCTGCCACAAACCATGGACCTGCTCAGCAGCCCTTATGTGCTGGTGGCCACAGGTTTGATGGTGCTGGTCGAATTCTTTGCCGACAAAGTGCCATGGGTGGACACCACCTGGGACAGTGTGCACACTTTCATCCGTTTGCCCATCGCAGGCTGGATTGCAGCCCAGTTTGCACCAGAGGGCGATGCAGCCACCGTACAGTATGCTCTGGGCATTCTGGGAGGCACTGTGGCAGCCACCAGCCATTTTGCCAAGGCCAGTGCCCGTGCCACCGTCAATGCCAGCCCTGAGCCGTTCAGCAATTGGGGCCTGAGCCTGTTTGAAGACCTCCTCACCCCTTCGTTGCTGTACCTGATTTACCAGTACCCTTATATTGCGGCTTCGGTGATTGGTGTGCTGGTTCTGGGCTGTGTGATGGTGATTGTGATGCTCTGGAAAATGGTTCGCAGGATTTTTCGGCCTCGGGCACAAGTGAAGGGGACCTGAGGCCTGGGGTGCTCAATACACCGCTTCGATGATCTCGTAACTCTGACAGTGCAGGCTGATGAACTTCTCTTGATTGTCTTTGACGGTGTACAGGATCTCATCGGGGTCATCGTAATGCTGGGGGTAAATCAGGAGCATGGCATGAACAGGAAGGTGCAGGGGAGAGGCCAGAAGGTGCAGGGCTTGTACGCCCACGCAAATCAGGTACCGGTCTTCGAAGCGCACCGTGACCACCTGCCCGAGGATGGCATCAGCACGCACCTCCAACCCCATGATGTCGTGTTTTTGTTGCAAAAATGGGTCCATGACTTGATCATAGGCACCTTTGTGGGGTTGTTCCCGGGACAAGAACACCTGCAAAGACGCGGTGTTGCGCGATTGGAACATGTACACTCTTGACCATGCAAGTTGTTCCCACCCAACTGACCCAGACATTTCAAACTGCACTCGATTTTGCTTACCAGCAACACCACACCCAGACCCGCAAAGGGCCTTTTGCCATTCCCTACCTCGGGCATTTGCTGGGGGTGTGCAGTCTGGTGATTGAACACGGAGGCAGCGAAACCGAAGCCATTGCTGCTCTCCTGCACGACACCATCGAAGATGTTGGTGAGGCTGCCATCCCCGAGATTGAAGCCCTGTTTGGTCCAGAAGTTCTGGCCATTGTTCAGGGATGCACCGATGCCACCCGCGAAGCCAAGGCACAGGTACAGGATGTGCGTGCAGACTGGTTGCAACGCAAAGAAAAATACCTGCAAGGGCTTGCAGAAAAACCTGCATCCGCCCGTTTGGTTTCCCTGTCGGACAAGGTGTACAACGCACGCTCTATTCAAGAGGATTATCTGGAGGTGGGAGATGCCCTCTGGAGCAGGTTCACAGGAGGCAAGTGGGGAACCCTGTGGTACTACCGCAGGCTTGCTGAGGTGTTCAAGCGCACCTCCAGTGAAAACCACCCCCAGTACCAGAGGCTGGTGAAACTGTTGATCCGCACCACCCACGAAACCGAACGCCTGCTCGGGGTCACAGAGCATGGGGCAGGGGAGTTCAGGCAGCACTTCCTGCGGATGTGATGGGCCAAAAGATTTGTAAGACCAGAGGTTTTAAACTCAGGTATGGCCAGATTTCGTTCTTTTGGCAATCCAGACGAACACATCAACATTGACCTGATTCAGAAAATTGTGATCAAAGACAACCAGTTGGTGCCGGGTGAAGGCTTGCACTCGGTCAGTGGAGAATTTCGCTGCCTGATCGAAGCCCAGTTTCTGGGAGGAGAGACCCTCGTGCTGGCCAGTTTTCCAAGTGGCACAGACCGCATCTTGATTGAGGCCAGGTTGCAGGGGTTTTTGAAAGATTTGGGCTCTTGAGGTACGTCATTGTGCTTATGCCTCTCTGGGAGTACTGCTTTTGAAGCCGAATTGGGTCTTTCATCCATCACGCTTGAAGGAAAGTGAATTTATACTGTGAATGTGAACCGTCCACAGATTCTGAAATTGCCAGCCAACCAGCGCGAAATCTCCCAGGGGCCTGGCAAATACACTGTTCGTTTGAATCTGGATCTGTTCGGATCAGAAGATCTGGAGTTTGTGCAAAAACTGTCCAGAGGGGAAGGGCACTTCACCCCCATGGACTCGGAAGGCAACCCTTTTCCGGTGCCCAAGCCCCTTCCAGCGACCTCTGAAGAATGGATCATGCTTTTGAAACTGGTGCATGCTTCCCAGTTGCAACTGCTGGAAAGCCTGCAAGACCAGATCCATTTTGCCCATCAAAAACTGCAAGAACTCCATGCCATCGAAACCGATGAAGCGTTCTTCATGGCGTATGAACCTTTCAATGAACTGGAGCAGTTCAAAGAGTTCCTGAAAATTTACGCTCCAGAGTTTGTCTCTCTGAAACAGAAAGTGGACCAGCGCCGCTGGAACATTTTCATGGCCCTGATTCGCAAACTGGACCTTGAAAACCGCGAATGGGTCAGGCAATACGGCTCTGAGGATTTGAAAGAGAAAGTGCAACTGATTTCGGCTTCAATGTACTTCTTCAGCACCATCCGTGAGCAGATGTACCCCGAGCAGGAGTACAAAGCCTGTTTTTACGACGCCCAGTTCGGGTTTCCTTTGCATCAGGAGCCTTTTCAGCAGTATGCACTTGAACGGGTGGCCCACGATTACCCATACGGCATTTACACCGATGGACGTTATGAGGTCATGGAGTCAGAAGACCAGTTGTTGCCTGACCTCAGCGGTTTTCCCTCGGGGCAGTGGGTGCGCCTGACCGGTTACCCCCACGATTTGCCTGTGACCGGCAAACGGGCGTTTCTGGACCTGATGATTTCTTCCTATCTGGCCGATCAGTTTTACTGTGTGCGCATCAAAACGCCCGTCGGGGAGGTGCTGTATCCCCAGAAGCCTTTGCCCACCCTGGTGGACCATGTGTGGCATTTTTTCATCAACCCCGAGTGCGAAGACCTGAGGGCCAGTGAGGAGTTCGGGGTCAACCAGTTCCTGATCTACACGTTTCTGGACCCGGTGACGTTTGAACAGCTCAAGGGAGACCGTGAAATCAGCATCGAAATGCCCATGTTCACCAAACTGAATGCCGACATCAAAGCCAAACTGTACCTGATGACCCGGATGGGCCTGCAGGGCAAGATGCTGTCTTTCAAACTGGTGATTCAAGGCCCCCAGAGCAGCCGTGAAGTCTTTGCCACAGGAGATTACCCTTTCAGTCAGATGTACTACCACAGGTACATCATCTTCAACTTTGATGGGTCCATCGTCTGAAGAAGGGTGTTTGTAACGAAAAGTGAACATTCGGTGAGGGTTTGCTATCATGATCATCATGATGACCCTGATTTGGGTGTTGTTCGTGCTGGTGATGTGCATGTTGCTGTTGTTCAATGTGCAACTCTGGGACCGGATCTTCGGAGAATTCAAAAGAACCTTCCGACCTGCCCCCAGAAAAACCCGAAAATTGCGCTAAACAGGCTGCCGATCAAGGCAGCTTTTTTTGAGGCTTTCTTTTGACGTTCTTGCTGTTTGGACACTGGACACCTGTTCAAGGCTGTAGACATGGCCCTGTCACATGGTGTTAGATTCAGTTTAAATATTTCACCTGTGGGGTGCCCCTATGAGCCTGTCAGATCCTCAAACCCGAGACAACCGCATCGATTTGATCCGCCCGGACAGCCCGGAACTCACCCCACATGGTCCGCACCAGATTGGGGTGCAAACCCTTCGGTTCACAGATCTGGGTCGTCCAGATGTGCTGAATTCACTGCAAGAGCTGCAAACCCATGACCGCACCTTGACGGTGGAACTCTGGTACCCAGCGGTTTTGCCAGCAGGTGCACATGCAGGTGAGGCATATCACACGGTCACGGTCAATGGGCAAACCCCTGCGGTGCTGCACGGTCGGGCCACCCGCAACGCTGCGCCTGAGCAGGGCCGTTACCCCCTGATTCTGATTTCGCATGGCTATCCGGGCAACCGTTACCTGATGCTGCACCTTGCTGAAAATCTGGCCAGCAAAGGTTATGTGGTGGCTGCCATCGACCACACCGAAAGCACCTACAGCGATCTGGCCCACTTTGCCAGCACACTGGTCAACAGGCCACTGGACCAGTTGTTTGTGTTGCAAGCCCTCGCAGATCTGGACCAGAGCGACCATCCTCTGGCAGGCCACATCGACACCGACCATGTGGGCCTTTTCGGGTATTCCATGGGTGGATACGGGGTTTTGAATGTGGTGGGGGCAGGTTTCAGCGATGCTGCCGTGCAAGCACCAGAGGCCCCTCCACACAACCTGATGTACCCCAGAGCCCACAGCAACCCGGAATACCACCAGAGCATGGATCCACGCATCAAAGCTGCTGTGGCAGTGACGCCATGGGGCTACAACTTTGGCCTCTGGGCACCTGAGGCTTTTGCTTCCATCAAAGTGCCCCTGTTTCTGATTGGGGGAGACCAAGATGACATTGCAGGTTATGACAATGGCGTCAAGGCCATCTTTCACCATGCCACGGGAGCACAACGCCATTTGTTGACTTTCCTGAATGGAGGGCACAACATCGCTGCACCCATTCCTGCCCCTGTGGAAACCTGGAACAGCCCAGCCGATTTCAAGCACTATGCCGATCCCGTTTGGGACACTGTCCGCATGAACAACATCACCCAGCATTTCCTGACTGCCTTCTATGGCTTGCACCTCAAAGGCCAAGCCGAAATGCAGGAATACTTGGATTCCACAGAAGGGCTCAAGGGCTTTTCCAACAGCGGAAAAGCCGGACTCAAACTGGAAACAGGACACTCCGCAGATTGAAGGCTGTCAGACAGAACTGCATCTGATCCCACAGAGTCTGTAGAATGGCAGCAGAATGCCATACATCTATGCTGTGTTGTTTTTTGTGCTGGGTGCTGCCCTCAGCGGTTGGCTCAACCGATTGATTCACAGGCTGCCCAGAGCCGAATCCCTTTCTGGCCCTTCGCATTGCATGCATGACAACTGTAAACACCCCTTGGCCCTTTCAGAGCAGGTGCCTCTGGTGTCTTATTTGTCCCAGGGAGGCAGATGCAAGCACTGTGGCAAGCGCTATTCGCCCCGTTATTTCTGGGTGGAAGTGTTTACAGCTTGCGCATTTGCAACTCTGGCATATGCTTTTCCCCTTCACCAGTATCCTGTCATGACTTTGTTGTTGTGTTTGATGACAGGTGTGCTTGTGGTGTTCAGTGCCATTGATTTTGAGACCCGCACCATCGAATTCAAGCAAGCGATGCTTCTGATTCCTCTGGGTTTGTTGACCGTGTTTCTGGGAGGATGGCTTTACCCTGACCTGAAATTGCCTTCTGTGATGAATGCCCTCACCGCCATGTGCATGGCTGCTGGTGGTTTTGTGCTGGTCAACAATTACGGCAGTTGGATCATGCGGGTTTTCAAAGAACCCCGTTATCCAGAGCATCCCATTGGCTTCATGACCGTCAATGTGGCGGCTCTGGTGGGTGCCATGTTTGGCATCTGGTGGGGGGTGGGTGCCCTTGCTGTGATGGTGCTCCTCAACGTGATCTTCAAGCGGGTGGTTCGCATCCCGGACTTCCTGACGCTTCCGGGGTTGATTGTGGTGGTGGTGATGTCTCTGGAAAACAATTACTTCAGGCACCCCGAGCCCATCTACAACGCATTGACTGTTGCAGGCATTGCAGTGTTGATTCAAGCCCTGTACTGGTCCACCCAGACCCTTGTCGACGATGATCAATACGATCCCATTGCAGTGGGCTTCGGTGATGTCATGCTGGCTGCGGTGATGGGTGCATTTCTGGGCAGCACAGGTGTGGCCTATGGCTTGATTGCCATGGCTGCCACCGGAATTTTCTTTGGGGTCTTTTCAAGGATCGTGTTCAAAGAAAAACAGGTGCCTCTGGCACCCTTCATCACCTTCGGCATTTTGCTGCCTTTTGTGATGCATTGGTATTGAGCATGAAAGTGGTGCAATTGGCAGAGCAAGTGCTGGAAATTCAGTTTGCGACTTTCCCTTCAGAGCAGTTGAGCCGTCAGCTCCGGCAATTGAAACAGCAATTGGAAATGCTGCAACCTGCAGGGTTTCAAGAGTGTTTGCCTGCATACACCACACTCACCGTGTTTTTTCAAGGTGAAGTCCATGTCATGAAAGATGCACTCACAGAGATCTGGAAGCAACTCGATCAGGTGCTTTTGCCAGAGCCTCACATTCATCAGATTCCGGTCTGCTATGCACCAGAGTTTGCTCTGGACATGCCAGAGGTGTGTTTTCACACAGGTTTAAAAGCATCTGAGGTGATTGAACTTCACAGTTCAATCACCTATACCGTACAGATGCTGGGCTTCATGCCAGGGTTTCCCTATCTCTCTGGTCTGGATGCCAGATTGATTGTGCCTCGCAAAAACGTTCCCCGACTGAAGGTACAAGCAGGCAGCGTGGGCCTTGCAGGGCAGCAGACCGGGATTTATCCTCTGGACCTGCCGGGTGGATGGCAAATCATTGGTAGAACTTCGGTGCAACTTTTTGACCTGCTCAGAACCCCTCCAATGCTTTTCACTGCAGGAGATGGAATCAAATTTGAGCCTGTCCTGTCATTGTGAGGCAATAAAAAGGCCAGAGGTTTTACCCTCTGGCCTTTTCTCATTTTGGAGTCTGTAGGTGGTAAGGGATAAATGTCAGGAACACTCCCCGAAAACACGGTGTTTTTCAATTTTGGTAAGGGGTAAATGTCAGTAAATTGGTAAGGGATAAATGTCAGTAAAAATATGACCTAACCACCAAAATCCAATTTTGCCTAGATGAACTGGTAAGTTGGATTGGAATTTATGGGTCATCTTTTGAACCTCCTTATTCTGCTATAGACGTATTGCCCTGTATACTGAAGAAACAGACCTGCCTCGTTTGCTGGGATGGATGAAAGGATCATCGTCATAACAGAGGTTCCCTCTACTGACATCAATTCAATAAATGGTTCTCTCACCCAGATGCATAATTCAGGAAGTGGTTTCACGAGGTCAGTTAGTGGTCTGTCTCGCTGTGAATGGCCTACAGCACTTCAACACCGTTCATAAACCTATGACAATTGATGCTCTCTTATTGGCACTCTGAAAAGTCGGTAGAGTAACGTGGTGGTATGGCATGGCGACCCGGACATCTGAGCCGCATGCAGCTCGAAGAGCGTCGGCTCCACTTCGCTCAGACCTATCTGACAGGAAAATACAACCACCAGCAACTATGTGACTTTTATGGCATCAGCCCTTCCACACTTTTTCTGTGGAAACGTCGCCTCAGACAGTATGGACTGTCAGGTCTGAAAGCGCGCAAACCACCAGGTAGACCTAGAATCCTTTCGGCTCAGCAGCAAGCCCAGTTGCAAACCTGGGTGCAAGAAGTGGCGACCGAACATGGTTTTGCTGATCCCACCTGGACCGTCCCACG
>NZ_JQKG01000066.1 GCF_000745915.1 Deinococcus misasensis DSM 22328 | reverse complement strand
AGAACCGAAGTTCCCCGTTCGACTTGCATGTCTTAAGCACGCCGCCAGCGTTCACCCTGAGCCAGGATCAAACTCTCCATAAATGGTCTTAAACGCATCCCGAAGGTTGCGTAGTAAGTTGGTTTGGTCCAAGCAATCATTACTCGCTTGGCTGTTATTCAAAGAAACCTGTACAGGTTTCTTGTTCGAGAATCTAGAGTCCGTAGACCGTTCTCAAGAGCCTGTCGGCTCTCCTTCCGTCTCACTAAGCTTCTTCTTCTGTCAAACAACTCCGCCCTTCGCTTCTGCGTCTCCGCTTCCTCTCGGGCGAAGAAAAGAATACTACGGATCACCTGAACTGTCAACACCTCATGGAGCATGCAGAGCACTACCATGAAAAGACCGTCCCAGACCACACAAATTTCAGGAACATCAACATCCTCTAAAACTCTATACCGAGTACAAAATTATTTTTGGTCCCCCATCTGCCCTCAGCGTCTTCAGAAGATTGGCTTTTACAATGAAAAACACATGCGAACCTTGATGATTTCTCTCCTGATCGGGCTGTCCTCTGTGGCTTCTGCGACCAGTGCACCAGAGTTGTACCGCAGTTTTGAGCGCACATTGTTGAAAAGGTACGTGAATCCAGACCAGTTGAACCTCAAAGACCTGATCGAACAGCATCGACCTGAGATGCAAAAAGCCTGTGAAGACACCCCCGGATGCCCGAGCAGTGCAGCTTATCCAGCCATTCAGGCGGTCATGCGCAGTTTGAACGATGGCCATGCCAATTTTTTGACCCCTGACATGGCACAGAATTATCGGGCCAGAAGCACCGGAAGCAACACAGGGTTTTTTGGCTTTCAAACCACACGCCTGAAAGATGGACGGTTGATGGTGCTGGATGTGGTGCAGGGCAGTGCTGCAGATGCGGCCGGACTGGGACGTTTTGATGTGATCGCTGGCTTTGATGCCACCCAAACCCGCGAATCCCAGAGTTTGACTGTCACACGTCAGGGAAAATGGACTTTTCAGACCACCCTGAATCCCAGAGAGGTGCCTCTGGTGTTCATGCCCCAGCTGGTGCGGCATGGCAACAATGGGGTGCTGCGGATTCCCACCTTTCTGGGCAGTGGAGACATTGCGAACAGTGTGCACCGTTTGCTGGCAAGGGCCAAACTCGAAGGCATGACCGGGATGGTGGTTGATCTGCGCAGCAATGGTGGAGGCCGTTTTGACCAGTGCATGTTGGCAGCTCTGGCCTTCAATCCACGGTTTTCAGAGGAGTGGATGCAGGTGGGTTGGCGCAACACCGTGTTTGCAGAAAATGGACAGTTGAAATTTCAATTGCCGGGAGGGGCACCGATTCCGATTGCTTTTCTGGCAGAGCAAACCCTCTGGCCTTACCCTGCAGTCTTTCTGGTGGATGAACGCAGTGCTTCCTGTGCAGAGTTCATGGCTCTGGAATCCAGCAAAGCTGCGATCACCTGGGTTTTTGGAGAGCCAACCTATGGGGTGGGCAACACTTCTACCCTGCTTTACGGTTTGCCGGATGGATCTGCACTGCAACTCAGCATCCTGTATGTCCGGGATGAAAATGGCCTTCCTTACCCGGACAAAGTCACACCCGATGTGCCCATGGAAGACGACCCGGAAGAAATTGCCAGAGGAAACGATGTGTTGTTGCAAAAAGCACTGGAATTCCTGAACGAAAAAAACCAGCCCCGTTGAAGGCTGGTGCAAGCAAAAACCCCGCTTTCGCGGGGTTTTGTTCTGGCTCGGCAGGTAGGGATCGAACCTACGACCATCCGATTAACAGTCGGACGCTCTACCGCTGAGCTACTGCCGAATACCACTTTTGGCGACTGCCTCAAGCGAGAAAAAGAATAGCAAGGCTTTCCGCAAAAAGCAAGCCCTCTGGCTTCCTCTAAGCAAGGTGCACTAGACGACCCTCGTAAAAACGCTGGAAAGCCTGTGGCCTTTGCCCTCAAACACAAAAGCAGTTCAGAACCCTTGAAGGCTTTTTCAGCTCTGGATGTGCTTTGCTTCAGGTCAGAAGGTTTTGCAGCAAACTAGGGAATCCACTTACTTCAGCCACGCTAAGTTGGTCATTGTCCTGTGCTGCACAGAGAATTAGACAACACAGGCTTTCTGCATCAAAAACAAACTGAATGGTGGATGTGTGTCTGGCTGTTTACACTGGAGTCATGATTTCGATTCTTCTGGTAGACGACCATGCTCTGGTCCGTGAAGGCACCCATGCCCTGTTGCAACAAGACCCCAACCTGCAAGTGGTGGGAGAAGCCCGGGATGGACAACAGGCCATTGAACTGTGCGAAACCCTCTCCCCTGACATTGCCATCATGGACGTGAACATGCCCAACATGGGAGGCATTGAAGCCACCCGGCAAATCAAACGCCTGTATCCCCGGATTGCCGTGCTGGGCCTGAGCGCCCATGACGATGAAGCCTTCGTGATGGCTTTGCTGGAAGCAGGAGCAGCGGGTTACCTGCTCAAGGATGCACCGGGTCAGGAATTGATTGACGCCATTTACGCAGCCAAACGCGGAGAAAGCGTGATCGCCCCACAACTGACCCAGATGATCCTCAAAAGGGTGCGGCAGGGCAGCGAACAGAAAACCGAAGCCCTGACCGACCGGGAACGGGAAGTCTTGCTGCTGGCCGCCAGAGGCTTCTCCAACAAAGAAATTGCCAAGAAACTGGAAATTTCTCCAAAAACCGTGGAAGTTCACCTGAGTGCCCTGTTCGAAAAACTGGAAGTGGCCAGTCGGACCGAAGCCGTGATCCGCAGCATGAAACGGGGCATCATCCAGCTCAGTGAGCTGTGAACTCTGGTGTCAGAGATTAAATTGAGGGTGTTTTGGCCTTCCCTGTTGTTTTCTTTGTTCCATTCTGCTGTCGAGGTTCCCACTGATGGTCGTGCCTGTTGCCCTTGATTTGAACCGTCCAGAGGTGCTGGGTTGGAATCTGGATCCGCATGCCATTTTGCTGGTGATCCTCGGGCATGTGCTTTTCCATGTGCTGCGGATGCAACTGGAGCACGCGAGCGGCATCCGCCTGATCAGTGGCCTGTCCATTGTGGCCACCATCTGGCTTGGATGGGCAGCCCTGCCTGTGTTGATGTTCACTTTGTTGTTGATTTACCTGCTCAATGGGCAAACCGACTGGCACTGGGAAAAGGTGGGAACAGACCTTTTCGGAGCGGTGATGGTGCTGGTGTTGTTGGACACCGTTCGTGGCACCATCCCCATTGAACGTTACGCTCTGGAAGACCTTGTCAATCCATGGTTTTATCTGGTTCTGTTGGCAGCCATTGCCATGTATTTCGGGGTGCGCATTTTGGCACGGCGGTTTCTGGCCATTCCCCATGGTGACCCCAACACACTGGACATCACCATGCTGTTCAGTCCTGTGATCCTGTTGACGTTTCGCAGTTCTTACCTGAACTCTTACCTGCTGATGGGGGTGATGATCGGTCTGTACCTGCTGGTTCACCTGCAATTCCGAATTCGCAGAACGGAAACAGCGCTCAGAACCGAAAAAATGCGGATTTTGCAAGCCAGGGTGGTCACCAGTGCTCTGGAAAGCGAACGCACCCGGATTGCCCGGGAAATTCACGACGGTCCCCTGCAGGAAATCATTGCGGCCAAACGCATGTTGGAAGCCAACCAGCCCCAGAGGGCAGCCAAGATCCTCACAGATGCGGTGGGTCACCTGAGGTCTGCCATTTACGAAATGCACCCGAGTGTGCTGCAACTCGGTCTGGAAAGGGCATTGCAGAGCTTGACCCAACGGGTGCAACCTCTGGAGGTGCAATTTGATTTTCCAGAGCAATTTCCTGAACTCTCTGAAGAGCAACAGAGCGCCATCTATCGGGTGGTGGGTGAAGCCATCACCAATGCCAGCAAGCATGCACGCGCTTCCTGTGTTCAGGTCAGCTTGCAAGTGCAGGCCCAGCGGCTTCAAATCACCGTTGCAGATGACGGCATTGGCTTCAACCGCAACAAGATCAATGCGGGTCTGGGCCTGATCACCATGCGTGAACGGGTGGAGTCGCTGGGTGGGCAATGTGATGTGCGTTCAGGGCCCAGAGGCACGCAGGTCATCCTCATTTTGCCTGTGGATGCCCCTGCTCTGGACCTCGACATCTGAAAATCCTGTCCAACTTGCTGAAAAGAAAAGCGCACCTTCAGGTGCGCTTTGTCTTGTTTGATGTTCAGATTTCCATGAACACCCCGAGGTTGCGGAAGCGGTGGGCCCGTTGTTCCAGCAGCTCTTCAGGGGACATCTTTTCCAGTTCATCGAGATGGCGTTCCAGTGCACTTCTGAGGTTCTGTGCAGCGTAGTTGTGGTCGAGGTGTGCTCCGCCTTTGGGTTCAGGGATGACCTCTTCAACAATGCCCAGTTCCAGCAAATCTGGAGCCGTGAGCTTGAGGGCCTCTGCAGCCTTGGGGGCCTCTTTGGAGTCCCGCCAGAGGATGGCTGCACAGGACTCCGGGCTGATCACGCTGTACCATGCGTTTTCCATCATCAAGACGCGGTTGCCGACCCCAATGGCCAGTGCACCACCCGAGCCCCCTTCGCTGAGGACCACACTGATGGCTGGAACTTTCAGGAGGCTCATGCGCTGGATGCTCTCTGCAATGGCCCAGGCCTGCCCTCTTTCTTCGGCAGCAATGCCCGGATAGGCCCCTTGCGTGTCGATCATGGCAATCACTGGCAGTTTGAACTTGTCTGCCAGGTCCATCAAGCGCAGGGCTTTGCGGTACCCCTCGGGGTGGGCCATGGCAAAGTTGCGTTTGATGTTGTCTTTGGTGTCTTTGCCACGCTGTTGCATGATCAGCATCACGCTGCGGTCCCCGAGTTTGGCTGGACCACCAATCAGGGCTTGATCGTCACCAAAAGCACGGTCACCGTGCAGTTCCACAAAATCACTGAAGATGCGGTCCACGTAATCCAGACTGGAGGGTCGGGTGGACACACGGGCCAGTTGCACCCGTTCCCATCTGCTGACTTGCGTGTGGGTGTGGGAACGCATCTGGTCAATTTTGTGTTTCACATTGGCGATTTCACTGCCGAGATCCACACCGGTTTCCTGACTGGTGCGTTCCAGTTCTGCAAGGGTCTTTTCCAGATCCAGCAGGCTCATTTGGCACCTCCAAAGTGGGTCAGGAGGGTTCTCAGGACTTCGCGTTGCTTGCGGCGATCCACCACACTGTCGATCATGCCGTGTTTTTCAAGAAACTCTGCACGCTGGAAACCGTCTGGCAAGTTCTGGCGGATGGTTTGCTGGATGACCCTCGGCCCTGCAAAGCCAATCAAAGCTCCGGGTTCTGCCAGAATCACGTCTGCGATGGTGGCGAACGAAGCCGTCACTCCACCGGTGGTGGGATCGGTGAGCAAACTGATGTAAGGCAAGCCTTTGTCCGCCAGTTTTTGCAAGGCCACTGTGGTTTTGGCCAACTGCATCAGGCTCAGGGCACTTTCTTGCATGCGGGCACCGCCTGAGGCAGCCATGATCAGAAGAGGGATGTTTTGCTCGGCGGCATGTTCAGCGGCTCTGGCGATTTCCTCGCCGACCACACTGCCCATGCTGCCCCCTGAGAACTCGAAATCCATGACCACCACGCCCAGAGGAATGCCTTCGATGCTTCCCTGGCCCCAGACCACGGCGTCTGGACGACCCACTTTCTTCTGGGTGCGGTTCAGGCGGTCCTGATAGGACTCGGTGTCCACGAAATGCAAAGGGTCTTTGGGATAAACTTTGCCGCTTTTTTGCTCGAAGCTGCCTTCATCCAGCAGGAATTCGAGACGTTTCATCACAGGAATCCGGTGGTGGAACCCGCATTTCGGGCACACCCTCAGGTTCTGGTCAAAATCACGGTTGTAGATCTGGGTGCCGCAGTGCTGACATTTGGACCACAAGTCTGGAATGTCGTCGGTTTGTGTGGCTTGCGGTCTTTTTCGCTGGAAAAACTTGTTTAGCGCCATAGCTTCTGCCCTCGATTGTAACACTCTTCAAAAAACAGACCGGTTGTACCCGGTTCAGAGCTCGCGTTCACGTGGATCAATGTTTTTGCGGAAAACTGCATCTTCAAGTTGTCCGATGTCTGCTGCCAGTTCATCCCGAACCCGGTCCACACGGCTTTCCACCCTGGAAGCCAGAGCGGTCATTTGCTGGTCCATGTGTTCTCTGAGTTGGGTGAAACGGCTGGCCTCTGCCTGATCGATGGCAGAGCGCATCTGCTCCATTTGCTTCAGGTAGCGGTTCAGTTCGGCCTTGGATTTCAGGTCAATGAACGTGACCGCCAGAGCGTAACCGACGATGATCAGGGCCATCACCACCACCAGAATGATGCCCAGAGGCACCATGTAACTGCTGACCCAGAACAGATTGAGGGTGTGGGACGCCATCAGGGCATCAAAATTGGCAACGGTGAACAGGGCCAGCAAAAGCAACCCAATCACCATGAGGGCTTGCAAAAACTTCACAGTGAAACCTCCTAATGGGACCTGCAGAACCCGTAAATCTGGGCAGGCAAAAGAACAGAGAGGTTGAACCCTGTTGTGCATCCGTTGAGACAGCACCTCAACCAGAAAGCACAACATTCCATCCATCATAACGGTCCAGCCTGAGATTGACATGCGTTGTGGGCAGGGTCACCTCTCAGGCTGAAGTTGTGGTTTTTCTACAGCGGAATGGGCACTGCAGACGGACGCATGGCTTTGATTTGATAATTGAACAGGATGTCCCCTGGAGGCAGCAGGTTGTGACCGGTCATTTTTCCTTGCAGCAATTGTTGCCCGACCACATTGGCCTGAACCCAATAAACATCATGTCCTCGGGTGGCTTCAAATTGGAGATTGCAAGCTTTGCCTTCAAATTCCTGACAGTTCATTTGGCCTTTGAGGTCATAAATGTACTGGGCATTCAAAGTCATTTCGCCTGTGATGACATAGATGTGCTGCTGCTGAAGGTCTTTTGAAAATTCAATCTGGATCTGCCCTTTCTCATCCAGTGAAGAAACACCATCATCTTGCACCACCATCAGACCATAAGTGCCTTGATAGGTTTCCTTCAGCTGCACTTCATTTTGGAGGGGCAGATTCTGTGAAGCACAGGAAACAAACAACAAGACACCTGTAAATGGAAAAACTGCTCTGGACTTCATGTTCTCAATCTAGAGCAGTGACAAGTTTTAACTGTGGGAAATCTTTTGATCTGTTCTGTCTTGATGCAGCAATTCTTTGATGGCTCTGGCTCCCATGCGTCCTGCTGCACGGTTCAGGGCTTGCAAGAGGGTTTGCTGTTCGGATTCATCAAGCCTTAACAGGATGCTGGACAGCCCTTCAAACTCTTCACGGGCCACCTCTCTGGCCTGTTGCTGAACCTGTTGCAGTTCCCGGCGTTTGTGGTGCTGCTTGAACCAGCGTTTGAAATCCGTCAGGCCCTCTTCGATCAGGGTTTCTGCATGGGGAATCAATTTGGCACGCTGGGCAAGGTTGCGTTCCACAATGGCGGTCAGGTCATCGAGATTGTAAAGGTACGCACCCTCGGTGTGGGCAATCTCGGGCTCCAGAATGCGTGGCACGCTGATGTCAATCAGAAACATGGGAGTCGTGCGCTCTTTCAGCGCATCCTGCACGTGCTCTGCACGGATCACATAGTGGGGTGCACTGCTGGATGCAATCACCACATCTGCTTTGGGCAAAGCCTCCAAGAGCATGTCGATGGCGCACACCTGACCCCCAAACGCTTCGGCAAGTTTCTGTGCCCTCTCCACGGTGCGATTGACCACAATGACATCCTGAATGCCACTGGCCCTCAGGTGGGTCATGGTCAGTTCTGCAGTCTCTCCAGCACCAACGATCAGGGCAGTCTTGCCTTGCAAGTCCCCAAAGATGTTCTTGGCCAGTTCCACAGCAGCATAACTGACACTCACCGCCTTGTCAGCAATGCCCGTTTCATGGCGCACCCGTTTGCCCACCTGCAAAGCAAGTTGGGTGGCCTTGTTCAGAATGCTGCCTGTGCTGCCCGTTTTGTGGGCATCCTGCCAGGCACGCTTGACCTGCCCAAGGATCTGGGTTTCCCCGAGCACCAGACTGTCGAGGCCGCTGGCCACGCGGGTCAGGTGTTTCAGGGCGTGCAACCCGTGTTTGATGTAGAGGTATTGCCGCAAAGGCTGTCCCCATGCTCCCTCAAAGGCGCTCAGAGGATCACCAACCACACCTGCCATGTACACCTCGGTTCGGTTGCAGGTGCTGAGGATCATCACCTCACGGGCATGTTTTTGCAGGTGTTCGAGCATCATGGGAAATTCATCAGGACGCAAAGCGATTCGCTCACGAACACCCACCGGAGCGGTTTTGTGGTTGACTCCAACCGCCACAAAATTCAGCAAGGGCTCGGACACCATTCCGAGGTTTTGCTGAATGGTCTCTTTGAGGTCCATCAGGGCATTCTCCCGGGCTGGACTGGGCAGGGTGATGGCCTGTGCCCGCTCCTGACTCCACTGGCTGACCTTCTGGCTGAAGTCGTTGGGAATGGCTGACTCAAAAACCTGTTTCAGGGAAAGGGTCAGCATGGGAAGTTCTGTGCCACTGGAAAAAGCCACCGTGACATCCCCTTTGCGCCAGACCGCACCAGAACGCAAGTTGCCATGCTCTGGTCTGGAGGCATGCAAGCAGAAAATGCCTTGCAAAGCGGCCAGTTCAGCAATCTGGTCGTTGATGGCCTCCTGATCGGTGCAAGCAAACACCAGACGCTGACCCAGCAGGTCGGCAGGATCGAAATTGCGCTGCACCTTGCAAACCTGCAACTGGGCAAACTCGGGCAGGAATTCCGGGGAAACCACCGTCACCCGTGCACCAGCCTCCAGCACACTTCTGGCTTTGCGAAGGCCCACTTTGCCTGCGCCGACCACCAGCACATCTTGGTTTTTGAGGTCCAGGAAGAGGGGGTACAGCTTCATGATACCGAGTATAACTGCTTTGTCCTGACAGAAATGGGAAAATTGTCCTGACAAAACACGACTGTCCCTTTACAATTCTGCCTTTTCAGTTTTCCAGCAGGGCCGATTTGACAGCAGCCACCAGAGCACTCAGGCTGGGCGATTCCGCCATTTTGGCCACAGAAAAACCAGCTTTCAGAGCAGCTTTGTTGGTTTGAGGCCCCATGGTGACCGCTGGAATGTGGGTGCCCAGTTGGCTGGCACAGGCGCGTGCCGCACTTCCAGAGGCCAGCGTGATCACTTCTGCACCTTTCAATTTTTCACGCTGTTCCTCAGAGAGTTCTGAAGGCAGGGTCTGGTATGCCTCCACCGTGTGGGCCTCAAAACCTCTGGCGTTCAGGGCTTCGTGCAAATCTGGTTCAGCAATGCTGCTGGCAAAGTGCACCAGAGGCCTGTGTCCTGAAGCAGGAAGTTCATTGCCCAGATGCACAGCTCCAGCTTTGGAAGGCATGAAGTCTGCACGCAAGCCATAACGGGCCAGTTCTCTGGCGGTGGAGGGACCCACCACGCCCAGTTTGACCCCAGCAAAAGCACGGGCATCCAGACCCACACCATCCAGCTCTCTCATGGCGGCCTGAATCCCTTGCTGGCTGGTGAAAATCACCCATTCATATTGGGACAGGTTTTGCAAAGCCTTCTGAAGAGACTCAGGCTGAGACGTGGCCTCAAAGCGGATCAGGGGCACCTCAATCACAATGGCCCCCTCCTGACGGAGCAGGTTCCCGAGTTCACTGCTGCCTTCTCTGGTGCGGGTGACGGCCACTTTGCGCCCCCAGAGGGGACGGGAATCAAACCACTTCAAGGTGTTGCGGTAACGCACCACCTCACCCACCACAGTGACCGCTGGGGCTCCAATTTTGGCTTCTTCAACCCTCTGGACGATGTTTTCGAGGGTGCCTTCCACCACTTTCTGTTGCTGGGTCGTGCCCCACTGGATGGTGGCAGCAGGGGTGTCTTTGCTCTTTCCGATTTCCAGCAAACGTTCCACAATTTTGGGGAGGGTCCGCACACCCATCAGGAAAATCAGGGTGTCAATGTCAGAAAAAGCCTGATACTTCAGTTTCTCGGTGTCACGGAGCATTTCGTTGCCCGTCAGGACCGCAAAACTGCTGCCTGCTTCACGGTGGGTCACAGGAATGCCTGCATAAGCAGGGACGGCAATGGCGCTGGTGATGCCCGGAATCACCTCAAAAGGAATGCCTGCAGCAATACAAGCCTCTGCTTCTTCTCCCCCACGGCCAAAGACAAACACATCTCCGCCTTTCAGGCGAATCACCCGTTTGCCCTCCAAGGCTTTTTGCACCAGCAGTTTGCTGATGTCTTCCTGCGACATGTATTCTGAAAAGCCTTTTTTGCCCACAAAAATGTGCTCTGCGCTGGCACAAAAACGCAAAATCTCCGGGTTGGCCAGATAATCGTAGAGCACCACTTCGGCCCGTTCCAGAGCCAGCTTGGCTTTCAAAGTGAGTAAGCCGAGGTCACCAGGACCTGCACCGATCAGAGAGACAAAACCGCCCACGACAACAGGTTACCCTATTCCTTTGTGGCGAACACCCGCAAAAAAGCACCAACCCCTCAACAGAGGGGTTTTCACCTAGACGTGTGGTGCTGGCTCAGACCGGGGCAGGATTGAAACGGTAACCAATGCCCCGCACGGTTTCCAGATAGTTGCGCCCGAGTTTCTTGCGCAGGGCCACCACCATCACATCCACCACGCGTTCCACGCCATCAAAATCTGGACCCCACACGTTTTCCAGCAGTTCTTCTCTGGAGAAAGCTTTTTCAGGCTTCTGGGCCATCAACCAGAGGAAATCCAGTTCCAGTTTGGAGAGTTCAAGGGTTTGCTCTCCCACCTTGACTTGATGCTCGGTCCGGTCAATCAACAGCCCATCAAATTGAAGCTGCTCGGTGTATGCTTTGCGCCGGATCAGGGCTTCGACCCGGGCTTCGAGTTCCAGCAAATCATAGGGTTTGGGCAGATAGTCATCTGCACCCCCTTTGAGTCCCCGCACTTTGTAAGGGGTATCGGAGAGCACGCTGAGCATCAGCACAGGAATGTGGTTTTTTTGTTCACGAATGTGGGCGAGAATCTCAAAACCATTCATGTCAGGCAAATTGACGTCCAGAATCACCACATCTGCCTGATGCAATTCCCGCAAGGCCTGTTGCCCGGTTTTGGCAGCAATCACTTCATACTGGTGCACTGCCAGATATTTGGAAAGCATCAAGGATTGCCGCTCGTCATCTTCGACGATCAGCACCCGGGGAAATTTATCCTGCAACATAACAGATGTATTCTAACGTTAAAGTGTGGCCGGTTTGTAAATTTTTTTAATTAAAGTGGATTGGGTCTAAACAAATGGCCCCAGGGCTTTTTTCTGAAGGTCAAAAACAGCAGGTCCTGCAGGTTTTGTTCAAAGGTCCAGCAAAAAGCAGACCCCTTTCGAGGTCTGCTTTTGAAAGTCTGAATGACTCTGAACGACTCTGGATTACTCTTTTGCTTCGGTCTGCTCGGGCTCTGCAGCTTCGGTTGCTTCAGGTTGAGCTTCAGCAACGGGTTGCAGGGCAGCAATGGCCTGGGCCACAGCTTTGTCGCGACGCACGCTGGCTTTGAAGCCTTCGAGGCCACTGGAACCCAGTTGGTTCAGCAGTTCCTGAACGGTGGTGCGGTTTTGCTGAGCGAAAGCCACCAGGCTGCCGTTCAGTTCTTCGCGGGTCAGGTCGATCTTGAGGTCTTCCACGAGTTGCTCAAGGGCCAGTTCACGGCGCACGCGCTCAATGGCGTTCTTTTCGAGGTCGGCCATGAAGTCATCAAATTTGCCTTGCTCGGTCATGAACTTCTCGTACTCTTCGAATTTCACGCCCTGACGCTGCAGGTCGCTCTTGATTTCGGCAAGCATGCTTTCCTGACGGCGTTTGATCAAGCTGGAGGGCACGTTCACGTCCATGCCGTCAGCAAGTTTCTGGGCAAACTCTTCGCGCTGGGCCAGTTTGCCTTCTTGATCTGCACGGGTGGTCAGGTCACGGCCAATGGCTTCACGCAGGGCGTCGAGGGTGTCAAATTTGAATGTCTTGGCGAACTCGTCATTGAGCTCGGGGAGGTTCTTCTTCTTGATTTCTTTGACTTTGACTTGCACACTCTGGGCTTCGTGCTTGTGGTCACCGTGGTCCACTTCGGGAATTTCGATGGTGACCTCTTCGCCGGCTTTTTTGCCCAGCAGAGCGGTTTTGATGTGGGCTTCAGCGGTGTCGAGGTAAACGGGATAGCTTCCGCCCTCTTCGCCTTGCTCTTCAACGATCAGCATGTCGCCTTCTTCGGCTTCGCGCTCAACGCTTTCGAAGGTGGCATTGCGCTCAGCGAGGTCGCTGAGGGTTTTGCTGATGATTTCATCGGTGATTTCAGGAGCAGCGGCAGCCAGTTCGAAGGACTTCCACTCGGGCAGTTTGACTTCGGGGTACTTCTCGGCTTTCACAGTGAAGTTGAAGTCCTGACCTTCGTTGAGGCCCTCAGGGTGAATTTCGGCATCCACAATGGTCAAAGCCAGTTCTTGCAGGGCTTTGGGGTAGTGGTTTTGCAGGAGCTGATCACGCACTTCGTTGTCCACGTAGTCCTGACCCACGCGCTTGATGACCACGCTCTTGGGGGCTTTGCCGGGACGGAAGCCGGGAACTTTCACCTGTTTGGTCAGAGCATTCACCACTGCGTTGTAAGCCGTGTTGACTTCACGTGCGGGGACGGTGACTTTGAACTCTACCTGGTTGCCTTCGTTCTTGATCAGTTCAGCCATAATTCTCCTGCTTGGGGTGGGATATATACACAAAAACGACCCCTCAGGGTCGCTTGGAAGTTGTCTTTGTTGGTGAACGCGCGCCTTTGCTTACCCGTATACCCTGGTGCGAGGAAAGGGACTTGAACCCTCACATCTTTCGATACTAGATCCTAAGTCTAGCGCGTCTACCAATTCCGCCATCCTCGCAAACCTAGACGGTAAAAATGGGGTGGAATATGGGATTTGAACCCACGACCTTCGGTGCCACAAACCGACGCTCTAACCGGCTGAGCTAATCCCACCATGACTCGCTGCCCGTCAATTGCTTTGACAGCGTGATATATACTAGTCGCTTTCCACAAGACTGTCAAGGGGCGGAACAGGAGAACTGCCTGTGGGGCAGAATCCCGTACCCAAGATATAACAGCATCACAGCAACGGCAAGAGGGCAAGGTCAACTGTTACCCATCCCCTCACAACCCCACCTCATGCCCACCGCATATACTGAAAAGGATGACCCGGCAAGCGATCCGTGACCTCCTCACCTCTCAGGCAGAAGATTACCTCAAGACCATTTACCAGTTGGCCAGAGGGGGCAAAGTCACCACCCAGAGCCTTGCAGATGCTCTGGGGGTCACACCCGCCAGTGTGAGCGGAATGCTGCGCAAACTGTCTGACCTTTCGCTGGTGGAGCATACCCCTTATTACGGTGCCATCCTGACCGAAAACGGACAGAAAGTGGCTCTGGAAATCTTGCGCCATCACCGGTTGCTGGAACTGTACCTGACCCAGGCTCTGGGTTTTTCCTGGGATGAGGTCCACGAAGAGGCAGACCGTCTGGAGCACGTGATCAGCGAAGCCTTTGAGGCCAAAATCAGTGCCCTCTTGGGAGATCCGCACTTTGATCCCCATGGCCACCCCATCCCCCGTTTGGATGGCAGCATGCCCGATCACGATGTGGAATCCCTCACCGATGCTCTGGTGGACGAGCAGGTGACCATTTCCCGGGTGCACGATGGTGATCCTGAGTTTTTGCGTTACCTGTCGGAGTTGGGCTTGATTCCGGGTGTGGAATTGCTGGTCCTCAAGAAAGACAGTCTGGGAGGCACCCTGAGCATTCAGGTCTCTGGACACCAGCATGTGCTTTCTCTGGGGGTGGCCCAGAAAATCTGGGTCCTGCCTAGACATGCGTCAAAATCTTAAAATTTTTGTAACACTTTGTTAAACGCCAAAACGGTTTTTTGACGTTTGGATGGGAGATGCATATTTTTGGGGTTTTTGCAGTATCTGCAGCAGCCCTTGAACTTCGCTCAGACTTTAAAATGGGTTCAATTCAAACAGATATTCTCACTCCTGAGGTCGCCAGAGCTTTCCGGCTCTGGCATCATCTTTTGGGAGGCAAACCAGATGCAAGGTTCACACCAACCCACAGGCAAAACCTGAGCCCCAGACAACATGAACTCCAGCAGAGGTCTGCACGACCTTCATAAATTAGATCTAAAATCCATATACAATGGGGCATGCATCCGAAGAGCATCAACCTGGAATCCATGAGCCCGGCCCTGATCGAAGGGGCAGACGTCTGCGTGCAGTGCGGACTCTGCCTGTCCGTGTGTCCCACCTACCAGCAAACGGGAGAAGAAATCCAGAGCCCCCGTGGGCGGGTCATGCTGTACAAAGCCGCAGCCCAAGGCCTGACCGATGAACTCGATGTGGTCCTTGAGGCCGCCTACGACTGCCTGGACTGCCGCGCCTGCCAGACCATTTGCCCTTCTGGGGTCAAGCCCGGTGAGCTGGCCCTTGATGCCCGAGTGGCCCTGCAAGAAGGCAAACCCGCCAACCTTGGACAGAAAGCCATGCTGGAAGTGTTCAAATACCCCATCCTCTTTGATGTGGGGAACGCTGGCGTGCGCCTGTACCAGCAAACCGGCCTGCAAAAAGCCATCCGTGGATCGGGCGTCCTGCGGGGAATGGCCCGCAAATACGGCGGCATGTGGGCCAAGCTGCACCTCTTTGAAGGCTTGATTCCCTCTCGGGAAGTGGCCCCAGCCATCCGACTCAGAACCCCTTACATCACCCAGCATCAGGGAGAATACCGTGGCACAGTGGCTTTCTTCCTGGGATGCGTGATGAATGCCGTGTTCAGTGAAGCCTCCAGTGCCTCCATTGATGTGCTGGCCCGAAACGGCTTTGATGTGATCCTGCTGCGTGAAACCACCTGCTGCGGTGCACCCCACATCGAAGAAGGGGATTTCAACGGCTACCGTCAGGTGTCCCTGAGAAACGCCAAACTGTACGGCACTCTGGCCGTGGATGCCATCGTCACCGACTGTGCAGCCTGCGGTGCAGAGCTGAAAAAGATGCACAAACACTTCAAAGACGATCCCGAGTTCGGTGGCCTGACCGCCAACATCAGCAGCAAGACCCAGGCCCTCAGCGAATTCCTGAAGAAAGTCGGTCTGCGTGACCTTCCAGAGGATCTGGACGTGGACAAACGCAAAGTGACTTATCAGGACGCCTGCCACCTGTGCCATGCTCAGGGGGTGTGCAACCAACCGCGTGACCTCCTCAAACAGAACCCGGTTCTGGATTACCGTGAGATGCAAAATGCCAGCGATTGCTGCGGAAGTGCCGGGATTTACAACATCACCCACACCGAAACCAGCATGAAGCAACTGGACAAAAAGATGGAACGCATCCGGGCCACCGGGGCCGAAGTGATCACCGTGGAAAACCCCGGATGCATGCTGCAACTGGATTACGGCACCCGTGAATTTGAGGTGGCCGCCGAGGTGAAACACACCGCCATCCTGCTCAAAGAAGCCTATCAGGAAGCCGACCGCCGCAAAAAAGTCCAGAGCTGAAAGTAAAGGACCCCATGAAAGCCAAAACCAAGCACAGAGAATTGACGGGTTACCTGAAAGAACTGCAAGACGCCGTGGGCGACAAACTGCGCGTCGAGCTGCCTGACCGTTTGCTGTTCCGCTATGACGCTTTGCTGCAAGGCGAGGTCCCTCTGGCCGTGGTCATGGCCGAAACCACCGAAGACGTGGTTCAGACCCTCAAAATTTGCGACAAACACGATCTGCCTGTGATTCCCCGAGGAGGCGCGTCCGGCCTCTCTGGTGGAGTGGTTCCGGTCAAACCCAGTGTGGTGATTTCCACCACCCGCATGAAAGAAGTACAGATTGACCCACAGGCCATGACTGCAACCGTTCAGCCCGGCGTGATCAATCAGGAGCTGCAAGATGCCCTGAAACCCCTCGGGCTGTACTATCCACCCGATCCCCAATCGGGCAGACAGGCCACCATTGGGGGCAACATCGGTGAAAACGCGGGCGGTCCGATGTGCCTCAAAAAAGGCGTCACCGGAGATTATGTCTTGGAGTTGGAATTTGTCACCATGCAGGGCGATGTGTACCGCATGGACCGCTCTGGCATGGACCTTCCCGGCCTGTTGATCGGGTCTGAAGGCACGCTGGCTTTCGTGACCGAAGCCAAACTGAAACTGGCGGTGCTGCCCAAATACACCCGCACTGCCCGGGCCATTTTCAGCACGCTGGAAGATGCTGGAAAAGCCGTTGCCCTGATCACCGCCAGAGGCCTCACTCCGGCCAAGCTGGAACTGATGGACAAAGCCAGCATCAATGCCGTTGAAGATGCTTTTCAGCTGGGCCTCCCCAGAGACGCCGAAGCCGTGCTGGTCTGCGACACCGACGGAAACGACCTGGCTCTGGTGACTGCGGAAATTGAAGCCGTCAAGCAGGCTTTCGATGACGCTGGAGCCACCTCCAGCCAGATTGCCCAGAACGACCAGCAGGCAGACACCCTCTGGAAAGCCCGCAAGAGCATCTCCCCCAGTCTGGGTCGCATCCGTCCACAACGCATGAACGAAGACATCGTGGTGCCCCGCAGCAAACTTCCTGTGGTGATGCGGGAAATCCGGGCACTGGGAGACGCTTCCCCGTTCCCTCTGGCAATCTTTGGTCATGCCGGAGATGGCAACCTCCACCCCAACATCCTTTACAGCAAACAAACCGATTCGTGGGATGAGGTGGACCATCTGGCCCACGAAATCGCCCGTGTGGCGATCAAGCATGGTGGTGTGCTCTCTGGTGAACACGGCATTGGGCTTGCCAAAAAGCCTTTCATGCTGGAAGCCACCCCTAGAGCCACCCTTGAGGCTTACTGGGCGGTCAAAAAGGTCATGGATCCCAAGAACCTGATGAATCCGGGCAAAGTGCTTCCAGAGCTTGCCAGCAACTGACACTGTCTCTCATGCACAGAACCTTTGCACATGCAAGGTTCTGTTTTGCTGTGATGGTTGCAACTTGGAAGTGCTCTGGCCAGCACGTATGATCAAGAGGAACAAGAGGTCCTGATGAAAAAACACTTGCCAATGACCGCAATCGTTGTGCTCACCCTGCTGGGTTCTGCGCAGGCTCAGAAATGGAAACTGCTCAATCCCGGTCCAGAGGGACCTTCTTTTGCCTATGCCTACACCGATGGATCTCAAAAAGCCTATGCAGAATGGGGCGGTTACAAAGGTCAACTGGGGACTGTTTTCTTTCAGGTCAACACCATTCACCGGACCCGCACAGGGATTCAAGGGGACTGCAGGATTTACACCTACTTGGGGAAAGCCAACAATGCTTATGTCCTGAAAACCGACCTTCTGACCCTGAACCTCAACCGGATCGACCCTGTCTTTGCAAGCTTCATGCCCAACTTCCAGCATGCCTTCACCCGTGAAGAAGCAGCCCAGAGTGCTGCGTTGTGCAAGCAGGGAAAACTGACAGAAAGCAACACCCTATACATTCCAGCCGATTCCCCCTACTTTGAGGTGGCAGAACCCGGTGCTGGACTGGCTTTTGAGATCAAGCTGGATCTGTTCAACAACATCATCATCAAGCTCCTCTAGGGTGGTTGCAGGGTTGCAATACAGCGACAACCCTTAGACAACCTCTAAGGGTTTACCCTGAACATATGGACGCTCTGACGATCATCTTGCTGATCACCAACCTGCTTTTGTGGCCCGCTCTGGGACATCTGGCCCTCAAAGCCTCCAGAAAAGACCCACAGATGGAGCATTTGGAGCGCCAACTGAGGACCTTGAACCACCACCAGAGCAGTCAGAAAAACCCTTTCCAAGACGCTGCCTGATTCTCAATTTTCAATAAACACCCCGGCAACCTCAAAGCCGGGGTTGTCCTTTTGAATCACTCTCTGGCTGCAGACAGGGCTTCTTCGATGACTTCGGCACCCTGTGCTTGCAAGTTGTTCTCTTCGGTGGTGCGCAAAAACGCGAGCACCCTGTGTCGGGGGGTGGCATGGGCCAGCACATACCAAGCCCGATCATGGTTCAGCTTTCGGGCATCCAGCAGTTCAAAGAGGTGGTAACCGTATTCGTCTTGCAACTGCTTTGCTTCAATGAATTCCTGAAGCTGCAACACGATGGGATCCTGAAGCAGAAAGTTTGGCAACCCCATCAGGGTTTCTCCCTTGAACCAGGCAAACTCCTGCCACACAGAGCCATACTCCCAGAGGTGCTTGCGTTTTTCCCAACCCAGTCGGGTGCAGCACAATTCATTGAGTTCCTGATCGGTCAGCTCGTGGTATTTCACACAATCACAATACAAAAAGGCGTCCTACAATCGCCACACCCTCAGCGAGACAGCATGCGGTCTGTTAAACTGAAAGCCTTTTAAACCACCTGAAGGGAACCTCACATGTCCAGTGCATCCAACCCGATTCGAACCCTGGTTTCCAACGACGATGGCATCTTTTCTCCCGGCATCAAAGCCCTTGCTCAGGCCCTCACCGAACTGGGCGAGGTGGCGGTTTCTGCTCCAGATGTGGAGCAATCCGCAGTCGGTCACGGCATCACCATCCGCAGACCCCTCAGGTTCAAGCACACTGCAGCAGCAGGTTTTGGCGACATTCCAGCTTACCGTGTGGATGGCACCCCCACCGATTGCGTGGTGCTGGGCACCCGCATTCTGCAAAGGCCAGACGTGGTGGTCAGCGGAATCAATCTGGGCTACAACCTCGGAAACGATTTGACCCACTCTGGAACAGTTTCTGCCGCTCTGGAAGGCATGATTCTGGGCATTCCCAGCATTGCCTTTTCACAGGCCCCCAACGAACAAGGCGAATACCATTTTGAGCATGCAATCCCATATATTCCACGCATTGTGAAGTGGGTGCACCAGAAGGGCCTTCCTGCAAGAACCCTCTTGAACGTGAATTTTCCCCCAGAGAAACCCAAGGGGGTCAAAATCACCTTCCTGAGCGACTACAAGTTCGAAGATGAGCTGGTCAAACGCCAGGATCCAGATGGTCGCGATTATTACTGGGTGGCTGGCACCCCCAAATCCACCATCTTTGAAGAAGGATCAGACGAATGGGCTGTTCGGGAGGGATACGTCAGCATCACCCCAGTGCGCTTCGACCTGAGCCACCACCAGTTCATGCAGGAAATGCAGGACCTGTCAGAGTGATCTGAATCTCCACTTGGGTCAGGTCATCCTGATAGGTGGCCAGCACACTCAAGTGTTCGCCTTGCAAAATTCGCAACAGCCAGTGCTGGGCATCCACCCACATGAGGTCAAAAGGAATCCGGTCCAGAGCAAACCACTCAGGCCGGATTTCTGCTGTCTCAATGGGGTTTCCAGTCCAGCCTTCAAGCACAAACAACTGAACCCGCATGTCCCAGTTTTCACGGGTGGGGAACAGAAAAGTCACCTGCCCACGATGAGACAAAGCCTCTGGGTCACCCACCAGACTGGTTTCCTCTTGCAGTTCTCGCAAGGCTGTCTGCTCTGGGGTTTCATTGGCTTCAATGCCACCTCCAATTCCCACAATGTTGCCTTTGCCGAACCCGGTTTTTTTGTGGCCCAGCAAAACTTGATCTGCTTTGAGAGGAAAACACAGAACCACTTCACGCATGAAAGCATTATGACCTGCCAGAAAAAGAGAAAAGGCCAGAGGGAAGATCCTCTGGCCCAAAAAACGAAACCCGGACCGACGTCCGGGGTTGGTTTTGAGTTCTGTTGAACGAGAAGAAGAAGCTCTAGTGGACGATCCTTAGAAAGGAGGTGATCCAACCGCACCTTCCGGTACAGTTACCTTGTTACGACTTCACCCCAGTCATGAAACACAACCTAAGTACCTGCCTCTCAGCTCCCGGCAATTTCAGCTGCATTCCACTCCCATGGTGTGACGGGCGGTGTGTACAAGGCCCGGGAACGTATTCACCGCGGTATGCTGACCCGCGATTACTAGCGATTCCAACTTCATGCAGTCGAGTTGCAGACTGCAATCTGAACTGAGGAAAACTTTAAGCGATTCGCTCACCGTC
>NZ_JQKG01000065.1 GCF_000745915.1 Deinococcus misasensis DSM 22328 | reverse complement strand
TGTAGAAGGCCTGGCAGAGAACCTCTATGTCAATGTAAGGGGTTATGGTCAGGATCCTGATTTCGCGGCTGACTGGCCATTGGCACCGTTCAGCCGGGGGGAGGTAGAATCGCTGCTTCTGGATCGGGAATTGCTGTGGTTTGAGGACCACCGACCTGTGACAGAGGAAGCAGATCTGGTGCTGACGTCAGGTGTAAGTGCCATGTTTCATGAGGGACAGTTATTCCGCTGGAATATGGGGACCTGGGAACAAAAGAGGGTCAAACTTTTCCAGCAGTTTTTCGGCCTCTGAACCGTCCAAAACTTCATCAAATTCCCCAAGGGTCAATAAGCAGCACCTGCTCTGGAGCGGGTGGGGAAAGAGGCAACAGCCACACCAAGCAGCAAAACCACTCCTCCCAGAATCACTTGCAGGCCGGGATATTCACGGAAAAACAGCATGGCCAGCAAACTGGACCCCACCGGCTCCAGCAGGATCAAGAGGGTGACCAGTGTGGGGTTCATGTGTTTCATGGCCCAGTTGAAACTGGTGTGCCCGATCAGTTGCGGAATCAGGGCCAGCATGGCAATCCAGAAATACGCTTCCAGAGGGGCCTGATACCCCACGCCGAACACCAGAGGCATGGGCAGCAAGGTGAGTGCAGCAGCCCCATATGCCAATCCTGCATAAAGCTGGGTGGGCACCCCGAGTTGTTGGGCCTGCCTGCCCAGCATGAAGTACGCTCCAGCACACATCGCCCCAATCAGGGCCAGCAGGTTGCCCAACAGGGGGTTGGGGGCTGTGGAGGTGGCCTCCTGCCCAAAAGCCACCAGAGCCCCTCCGCCAAGGGCCACGGTGATGCCCACAATGGTCTGCAAGGTGGGCGGGCTTTTCAGGAAAAACCATGAGATCAAAGCCACCCAGACAGGCGTGGTGGTGGCCAGAGCGGTGCTGGAGGCGATGCTGGTGTAACTCAGGGAGGTGATCCAAGTCATGAAATGCAGGGCCAGCATCACACCGGAAGCCAGCATGAAGCCCCATGCCCTTCCAGAAATGGTGTGTTTCTTTAGGCCTTGCAGGGTGAAAGGCAAAAGCACCAGAGAGGCGATGGTCAAGCGTCCTGCTGCGATCACCAGACTGAACAGGGGGGTGTGCTCGGGGTGCGCGTTGGAGGCAAAGCGGATGATCACTGCAGCACAGGACACCGCCAGCACCCCGATGGTCAGGACCAATGGAAGTTGCACTCGGGGATTCATGGTGGACCATCATAACCCGATCCAGCCCGAATGCATCGTGCACAATTTTGGCTGTTCTAGACCGGGAAGCCCAGGAACGACCTCAAACTCTATTGCAAAGGAACGTTTGCCAGCTCTGGACGCTCATCCAGCACAAAATCTGGCACCAGATCCATGGCCTGTTGCAGCACTTCAACGCCTGCGCCGGGTTTGAACGACTGTTCACTGATGTGGCGTTTGAAGGCTCTGGCTCCCGGTTTGCCCTGAAACAACCCGAGGATGTGACGGGTGATGCGGCTGATGTACACCCCTTTTTCCAGTTCCTGAGCCGCATAATCCATCAGTTCCATGAGGATTTCGCGGCGGGTTTTGGCAGGTCTCGGGTCATCGAAAATCAGGGGGTCGGCCAGAGCAAGGATGTAGGGGTTCTGGTAGGCTGCGCGGCCAATCATGACCCCATCGATGTGCTCAAGGTGCATTTTGGCCTGTTGAAGGTCCAGAATGCCACCATTGATGATGATTTCCAGCTCCGGGAAATCTTTTTTCAACTGGTAGACCGTGTCGTACTTGAGGGGTGGAATTTCCCGGTTCTCCTTGGGACTCAAGCCAGAGAGCCATGCTTTTCGGGCATGCACCGTGAAAGAGTGACAGCCCCCCTGATGCACGGTTTCAATGAACTTCAAGAGCAGTTCATAACTGTCCAGATCGTCAATGCCAATGCGGTGCTTGACCGTCACAGGAATGGAAACCGCCTCTTGCATGGCCTGCACGCAATCACGGACCAGTTCAGGTTTGGCCATCAGGCAAGCCCCAAAAAAACCATTCTGCACGCGGTCACTCGGGCAACCGACATTCAGGTTGATCTCGTCGTAGCCGTACTGTTCGCAGATTTTGGCACTGCGGGCCAGATCCTCGGGGTTGGATCCTCCGAGTTGCACAGCGATGGGATGTTCCTGTGCATGAAACCCGAGGTGGCGGTCCTGATCCCCAAAAAGGATGGCCCCTGTGGTGACCATTTCGGTGTACATCAGGGTGTGCTGGCTGATCAGGCGCAGGAAAAACCGGTCGTGGCGGTCGGTCCAGTCCATCATGGGTGCGACGCTCAGGCGTCTGGAAAAGGTGTGTTCAGGCATGGGTTTGGCTTTCTTGCAGGTCGCGCTCTCGGTGCAATCATCAAAATGTGCACCATCATCAAAAGACGTGCAAAGCAGATGTTCTTGATGGTACATCAATCCTGTTTGTGTTGGATGATGCCCGTCATATTTCTGCAAGCATGCATGTGACACAATGCTTTCCATATGAGAACAGCAGCATTCAAAAGCCTGATTGCCTTTGTGAACCCCTCCCGCAATCTCAGGCTGCTGCCCATGGCCCTGCTGCTGCTCGTGTTGCAGGGCTTCAATGTTTTCAAACCTCTGGATGATGGTTTGTGGGACGTCTGGACCCGCACCCTTCCTGCCCGAGAACCCAGTCCTGTGGTGCTGGTGACCATTGATGAGTCCACCCTTGCCCAGTATGGCCGCATCAGCGGCTGGGACCGCCGGATGTACGTGCAGGCCATTTCCCACTTGAAAGATGCAGGGGCATCCGCGATTGGACTGGACATCCTCTTTCCAGAGCGCTCAGCTCAGGACAGGGAATTTGTGCAGAGCATGCAACAACCTGGCATTGTGCTTGCAGACGCCGAGTTGTTTGGTGAACGGGTGCCTCGCCATCCTGAATTGCAAAACGCCACTTATGGGGCCATTTTGCTGAACACCTCCTCGGGGAACATTGCACGCAGTTTTCAAACGGCCTACACTTTTGCCTCGGATGGGAAAACCTATCCGGGCTTTGCAGCCCAACTGGTCCAGCAGACAGGCCAGCCGGTCCTGCCCAAGGAAAACCAGCAATACTTGCGGTACAACGCCCCTCCAGGGCAGGGGTTCTTACAGCTTTCTTTTTCCGAGGTGATTCGGGGCAATTTCCGTTATGGGGATGTGCAAAACAAAGTGGTGCTCATTGGGGTGACGGCTGGAGGCATTGAGCGCGATCAGGTGCTGAGTCCGTTCAGCAACAACCTGCTCGGAGATCCCCTGCCCATTGCAGGTGTAGAAGCACAGGCCACAGCCGTTCACACCCTGCTGAAAGGGGGATTCACCACCCTCCCCACATGGGGCATGGGCGTGGTGACGGCTCTGGCTTTCTTGCTGGTGGCCCTCTCCCAGGTGCGTGGCAGGGCTGTGGGTGTGCTGGTGGTGCTTTTGCTGGCCCTGCAAGGATTTTTGCATGTGAAAGGCATGATCCTGCCCCTCTCTGCGCTGCTGATTGCCGTGACCGGAGGACTGCTTTTGCGCCTGATTTTTGCTTTTGCAGAGGTACAACAGGGGATCACCCTCCAGTTGCGCCGTCTAAACCAGCAGTTCAATGGACAAGAAGCCTCCTTGCGAAGTCCCCTCAAACGGCTGGAGTTGCTGCAAGAAATCGAAGAAAAACTGGCACAGGAACGGGCCAGATTGCAGGTGTTGCTGGACAACGTGGACACCCCCATGTTTCTGGCACAAGCAGGCGGTCAGATCACCTTGCAAAACCCCTCCTCCCAGAGGTTGCTGGGCGATGCCCCTGCTTTGAACAAACTGCAGGAACTTTTCGATCTTCCAGACCTCGCTGAAGGCACGGAGAGGGTCTTGCAAGGCCAGGGGAGCTACGAATCCCTCAGCGAGAATGGCCTGATCACCTTGCGGCCTCTGGCCAGTGGTGGACTGGTGGGCACCATCACCCCCACCAACCGCTTCACCCACCTGTTGGAGCAGCACGACCAGCAGGCCGCAGCCATCGTGCACGATTTCAGAAGCCCACTGACCAGCATCCTCGGGTTTTCACAGTTGCTGGAGTCAGACGCCACACAGGAACAAAAAGAAATTCTGGGCATCATGCGCTCCGAAGCCCGCCGCATTGCAGATTTGATTGATGACTTCTTGATGGTGTCCCGCACCAAGGCCGCCATTCTGGACATCCGCGAGATGGATCTGGCTGCTCTGGTGCGTCGTGCAGCCACGGTCGCTGCGCCCATGTTCACCGAAAAACACATGACCCTGCAACTGGACCTGCCCCGCACCCTGTTTGTGGACATCGATGATCGGGCCATGACCCGGGCCATCCTGAACCTGCTGTCCAATGCCGTCAAATACTCCAGTCCGCACACCGAAGTGCAGGTGAAACTCAGAACCGAAGGGGACGATGTTTGCCTGAGTGTGCAAGACCATGGGGTGGGCCTCTCTGAAGAAGACCAGAGAAGGCTGTTCGGGCGCTTTTTTCGCAGCAACAACCCGGCCATCCGGGAGGTCAAAGGGACCGGGCTCGGGCTTCACACCGTCAAAGAACTGGTCAAGGCACACGGGGGCGAAATTCTGGTGGACTCCGCCATCGGCAAGGGATCCACATTCACCATTCGTCTGCCCATCCGTGAACTGGCCCAGGTTCCAGAGTTGACCTGACCATCCACCTGACCGTCAGAACTCGGGTTCCCACAGAAAACGTGAAGGCTGCAAGCGGTCCTGCAACTGGATGTCCCCGTGGTAGGTTTCGCACAGGTTGTGGATGATCTCTGGGAGGTGTTCTCCGGCATTGGGGTTCACGTAAATGTTCTGGATCAGGGCATCAAGGTCCACATCAAACGCCTGAAAGATGGGAGGCTCGAAATCTTCCAGAGCGCTGTGTCTGGAATGGGTGTAGCTTTCCATTTCTGAGGGTTCAATGCAGTTGGCCAGCAAGCGCACCTCCTGTTCATACTGAAAACTGATGTCCTTGAAATTGACGTTGTTGACCCGCACTTCCGATTCGATGTTGTTGGCGGTCATGTCGATGTAATGGATTTTCACCAGATCCATCCTCTGGTCCACGGCTTTCATGGCGGTTTTCAGGCGGTGAACGGTGGTGTTGATGCACACGCTGTTTTGCTCACGGCCATAAATCTTCCACATCGCATAGCATTCCTGCTCTGAAACGTTCCAGCACACCACATGGGTGTGTTGCCTCATGTAATGCAAAGCCAGACGGGTTTCCAGTTGCTTCTGGCGCGATTCCTGATCTTTGACTTGCAATTCCAGAGCCTTTGGAAGGTGTCCTTCAAAATGGTCTTCAAAGGTGTCCACCCGCCTGAGGGCCAACTGTGACCTCTGCAACAAAAACAGAAAACTGGCCAGATCCATGTACCGCCAGATCAAGGCATCGTCAGGGACTTCTGTGCATTTGAGAGGCATATTTCACTTTAAAAATGTTTTTGGATGCCAGAAAGCAAGATTTCCTGAAATCTGAAGACAGCAAAAATCCCTCCAGAATTTGGAGGGACAGGCATTTCAAACTGTGCCAACCAACTCAGACAGGATGGGCAGGTTGTTCAAGGAAAGCCACAGCATCAATCGGCTTGATGACCTGAAAGTGGCTGTTTCTCTGGGCAGGTTTGTACCCTGCATCGTGGATGATGCGGATCAGTTCACGCACGGTGGCCTGATGGCGGGTGTGACCTCCGGCAGCAGACACCACGTTCTCTTCCAGCATGGTTGAACCCACATCGTTGGCCCCATAGAACAGTGCCGTCTGGGCCACTTTGAAGCCCTGTGCAGGCCAGGAAGCCTGAATGTTTGGCTGGTTGTCCAAAGCAATCCGACTCACCGCAAGGTTTTGCAGGTACTCGTAAGCCGTTGCGCCGGGGGCTTTTCCTGCCAGACGGGTGTTTTCGGTTTGCAAAGTCCACATGGCAAAACCAGCAAAACCGTTTTGATGTTCCTGCAAGGCTTTGTCCTGCTGATCGCGGATTTTGATCAGGTGGCTGGCCCGCTGCTCCAACGTCTCGCCAAAACCGATCACCATGGTGGAGATGGTGTACAGGCCTTTTCTCTGGGCGATGTCCAGAATGCGGAACCAGTCAAAGGTGCGGATGCGGGCAGGTGCCGCTTTCGCCCGCACGTCGTCTTCGAGAATCTCGCCCCCTGCACCGGGCAAACCGTCAAGACCAGCCTCGATCAGGCGGTCCAGAATTTCATCGGCGGTCATGTCAAAGAACTTCTCGAACCCGAGGATTTCTTCAGGGCTGAAGGCCTCGATGCGGATGGTGGGATGGTGGGCTTTGATGTGGCGCAGCAAACCCGTGTAGTAATCGAAAGGCAACTCGGGGTTGACCCCACCCTGCATCAGGATGCGGGTGCCACCCACTGCTTCAAGCTCACGGATTTTCTGGGAGATGTGCTCGTAATCCAGCGTGTAAGCATCGGACTGGCGTTTGGTGCGGTAAAACGCACAGAAGTTGCAGGCCACATTGCACACGTTGGTGTAGTTGATGTTGCGGTCGATCAGGAAGGTGACCACCTGTGGATCCGACCGCCTGAGGCGCAATTGGTGGGCCACAGCAGCCACATCCCCGAGGGGCAGATGGTACAGGGAGACAATCTCTGCGTGTGAGAGGCGTTCTCCGTTCAGGGCTTTTTCCAGGACATCCATTTCATCTCACTTTAACACCACAGGGGATGTGAAATTGGGGAGGAAAGCCCTGTTGTCAGGGTCAGCCTCAAGTCTGACTTTTGGCATGTCACTTGAAAAAGCGTTCAGCGATCAGCCATCAGCTTTCAGTAAAAAGCTCACCAAAAGGCTTTTGCAAACAGCAAAACAAAAAGACACAAACGGAACGCCACTCAGACTTTCCCTTCAAAGGGCAGCCAGAAAACTGTCCTTATGGCTGACGGCTGAACGCTGATGGCTGATGGCTACTTTGTGTTGGCATGGCCTGACAGCAACTTTGCGCTTACCCGGGCCTTGTTCGCCTGTTTGCAGGGTGGCATTTTTTATACACTGTGGGTACACCTCCTGGTCCCCCCAGTTTTGATGCTTCACCCATTTCTTGAACAAGGACGTGACAAATGATGGATGAACCGAATCCCTTGAATGTGCTGGATGTGGACAACCTCATCCATGACCCGGTCACGGGTGCTTACAGCAAAGCCCTTTTTTCCTCACGCCTGCATGAGGAAAGCGCCCGGGCCACCCGAGAACTGGGTGCCCTGTCTTTGTGCCTGCTGGACATCCACCAGAATGGTACCCTGTCAGACCATCAGGCCAGAGACATCCATGCGGTTCTGAAAAGCACCTTGCGGGCTTCTGATGTGGTGTTCCGCTTCAGCAACACCGAATTTGTGCTGATGCTGCCCGGCACCATCAAAGTGGATGGGGAAAGGACCTGCGAGAGGCTCCTGCAGGCCCTTGAATCCCAGCAAACAGAAGGGGTTGCTGTACACATGGGGTTGGTGACCTTTCCAGAAGATGTGTTGCAACCTGAAAAGCTGCTGGACCTTTTGCAGGTGCGCAAAAATGCTGCCTTGCGTTCAGGCAGTGGAAATTTTGTCTCTGTGGGTCTGGAATGACCGCCTGATCCATCACCTTTTTTGCAGGCACTCAGGGCTACACTGAAACATTCTGTTTCACCCTTTTGGACTTCTGGAGCCAACATGGACCATTCTGAAGCTGTCCCCGATGATTTTTTGATCCGAGATCCCCTGACGGGTGCTTACACCCGTGGCTTGCTCCATGCCCGTCTGACCGAAGAACTGGCCCGTGCAGAACGTGAAATCAGCCCTCTGGTGGTGTGCCATTTTGATCTGGACCATTTTGCAGGGTTCAACCAGCAAGCTGGCAGTGCAGCCGGAGACCAGATCCTGAAAGACACGGCCCTCTGGACCTACCAATCCATTCGGACCTCCGACCTGCTGTTCAGGGCCGGCTCGGATGACTTTGTGCTGGTGCTGCCCAGCACCACCCGAGAACAGGCTTCTGTGGTCTGCCAGAGGATTCTGGACCGCTTTCTGACCTGCCCGGTGTCGATCAGCATGGGTGTCGCCTCCTACCCCGAAGATGGAGACAGCACCGAGCAGTTGCTCCAAACCGCCCAAAAACGCCTCCTGTTGGCCCAGCAAGAAGGAGGCAACCAGTTCATCACCCATGAGGCCGGAGAACAACCGAGGGTGTATTTCAACCGCCTGTTGCGACCTCTGGAACGCGCAGCCCAGTTGAGTGCTCTGGAAGCGTTTCTCCATGACCTGAGAACCCACCATCAGGGCCTGTTCACTGTGGCAGGCGAACAGGGTTCTGGACGCACCTTTTTCCTCCGTCAGGCAGCATTGCTGGCCCAGCAGCACCAGTTTGTGGTGCTTCCATTGCAACATCCGGCACAGGACCAGCAGACCTTTGCAGAAGCGCAAATCCTGCAAACCCTGCTGGATGAGGTGGAGCAATCCGGAAAAGCGGGCCTGCTGGTGCTGTATGACGGACAGGATCCCCTTCCCGCCTCCCTGATCCAGCAGGTGTTTCAAGCACACGACACCACCCGACCTCTGGGTGTGGTGGCTGTTTCAGGGACAGAACAGGAGGTACAGGTGCCTCTGGTGCAGAACACCAGCCTGCCTCCCCTCAGCCAGAGTGCTTTGCAACAGTGGATCAAAGACATCTTCCACTGGGAGGCCCCAGAGCCCTTCATTCAGGACATCCTGCACCACTCTGGTGGGTTGCCGGGTCGGGCAGTGCAGCACCTGCAAACCTTACTGGAACAGGGAAAACTGAAGTATCAAGGCGGCAGTTGGACCGTCCTCTGAGCTTTTAAAGGCGCAACATCAGCACCAGGGTCTTCCCCACCGGGGTCAGCACTCTGGTTTTTCCTGCTTCGATGCGGGCAGCTTCCTGTTTTTTCAGGTGCACGAAGTCTCCATGTGGCAAATCCACCAGCAGTTCACCTTCCAGACACAGGTAAAAGGTGTCCAGAGCTTCATCGGGTCGGGGTTCCAGCAACCAGCAGGTGAGGGTGTCTCCTCCGGTGTGCGGCAGGTGGATGGGGGTGTTGGGCAGGGTCTGGGCAAGTTGCTTGAGCTGGATTTTCATGGTTGTCTTTGCAAAATTTCAGAAAGGAAGCATGGACCTTTGGCAGACCTGGGCCACTTCTGGCCTGTGATCCTGCCTTGATCCATGCTCCAGTTTACAATCAGGGACAATCAGGGCACTCAGGCCGTGACGGTTTTGCGCCACGCCTCTTGCAGTTTTTTGGAAATCTGCAGGTACATGCCTTTGGCTTTTTTGACTTCGAGCCCCAGCTCTGGCGCCACATCTTCGGCTTTGCGGTTGTCCTCGCGCAGGGCCACGATCAGCTTGCGTTCGGTGTCGTTCAGGACATCCAGATGGGATTTGAGGTCTTTCCAGTCGGCTTTTTCCTTGCTTTCTGCAGGTTTGCTGGCCGTTTTGGCAGGGGTTTTGCTGGCCGTTTTGCTGGTTGCCTTGGTTTTGCTGCTGGCCTTGCTGACGGTTTTGCTGCTTTTGCCCGAGGCGGCTTTTTTGACTTTGCCTGCTCTGGCTTTGGGCGGTTTGCCCCGCTCGGCCATGAGTTCACGGGCTTTTTCTGAGGTGAGGGCGTGGGCGTCTTCACCGGTGCGCAAATAGGCGTTGTTGTCTCCATCGGTCAGGTAAGGTCCGAAACGGCCCACCTTCACCAGAATGGGGGTGCGGTCTGCATACTCAAAGACTTTGAGGGGAGCTGCAGCCTGTCCCATGCGACCTCTGGGGGCAGCAAACAGGGCTTTGGCTTCTTCCACAGTGACCGTGAACAGCATGTCGTGGCTGGCCAGTGTGCGGTTGTCTTTGCCCTTTTTCAGGTAAGGACCGTAGCGCCCATTCATGGCCCAGACTTCTTCGTTGTCCAGTTCACCGACCAGACGGGGAATGGTCAACAGTTGCAGTGCCCGTTCAAGGGTCATGGCACTCAGGGAATCGGTGGGGAAAAGGCTGGCGGTTTTTTCGCCCATCTGGATGTAAGGGCCGTAACGTCCAGCTTTGGCCACCACGTCCTGACCGGTCTCAGGGTCCTGCCCGAGGATGCCATCGTCTCCGCCTTTGGAGAGGAGTTCTTCGGCCTGCTCAAGGGTCAGTTCGTCGGGGGCAATGTCGTTGGGAAGGGTGGCACTGACCTCCCCTTTCTTCATGTACGCCCCGAATTTGCCCAGACGCACTTCGATTTCAGCACCCTTCAGAGCGGGCACTGGAATCAGGCTGATGGCTCTGGGATCGATCTGGTCGAGTTGTGTTTTGATCTGGGATTTGAGGCCCTCATCGCCGAAGTAGAAAGCCTGCAGGTAAGGCACATGCTCCATGCGGCCTCCTGCAATTTCGTCGAGGTCTTCTTCCATCCGGGCCGTGAAGTTGTAATCCACGAGTTTGGAGAAATGGTTTTCCAGCAAAGCCTGCGTGGCAAAAGCCGTCCAAGTGGGGATCAAGGCCGTTCCACGCTTGAACACATATCCACGGTCCTGAATGGTGGAGATGATGCTGGCATAGGTGGAAGGACGGCCAATTCCAGCGGCTTCCAGAGCCTGCACCAGAGAAGCCTCGGTGTAACGGGCAGGGGGCTGGGTGTGGTGCTCGCGGGTGCGGAGGTCTCTGGCCCGCACATCGTCCCCTTTTTGCATCGAGGGCAGGATCAGTTCACGGTCTTCCAGAGCGGCCTCTGGGTCATCGGAGCCTTCCACATAAGCCCGCAGGAATCCGGGAAAATCGATGGTTTTGCCACTGGCGCTGAAAACCGCGTCCAGACCTTGCAAACGGACCTGCATTCTGCGGCCTCTGGCATCGGCCATCTGGCTGGCGACGGTGCGTTTCCAGATCAGGTCATACAGTTTGAACTCTTCGTCGGAAAGTTCGCCCCGGACCTCTTGAGGGGTGCGGAATTTGGAGCCTGCTGGACGGATGGCCTCGTGGGCCTCCTGGGCGTTTTTGGCTTTTTTGTCGTAGGTGCGGGGAGAGGGGTGCAAATACTCCTCGCCGTACATCTGGCGCACCTGTTTGCGGGCCGCTTCCATGGCCTCTTTGGAGAGGGTGGTGGAGTCGGTGCGCATGTAAGTGATGTAACCCTGCTCGTAGAGTTTCTGGGCAATCCGCATGGTGCGTTGCGCCGAAAACCCGAGTTTGCGTGACCCTTCTTGCTGCAAACTGGAGGTGATGAAGGGCGCATAAGGTTTCTGGGTGAAAGGGCGCTCCTCGGTGGAGATCACCGAGAAAGGGGCTTCTTTCAGGCGCGCCAGCAAGGTTTCAGCATCTGCCTTTTGGAGCAGAACCACTTTGGCATCGGGTTTGAGTCGCCCGGTCAGGGGATCAAAATCTTTGCCCGAGGCCAGACGCACCCCGCCCAGTTCAATCAGGTTGGCGGTGAAACGTTCTTCTTTGAGGGTGTTGAAAAGCCCCTCAAGGCTCCAGAACTCTGCGCTTTTGAAGCGCATGCGTTCCCGTTCCCGCTCCACGAGCAAACGGGTGGCCACACTCTGCACCCGGCCAGCACTGAGTTTGGGGGCCACTTTGCGCCAGAGCACCGGAGAGACTTCGTAGCCGTACAGGCGGTCCAGCACGCGCCGGGCTTCCTGTGCATGCACGAGGTTTTCATCGATCTGGCGGGGGTTCTGAATGGCACTGCGGATGGCTTCAGGGGTGATCTCGTGGAACACCATGCGCTTGACCGGAACTTTGGGTTTCAGTTCCTGATACAGGTGCCATGCAATGCTTTCCCCTTCGCGGTCATCGTCGGTTGCGAGGACCACTTCTCGGGCTTCTTTGACCAGAGCCTTCAATTTGGCAACGTGTGGTTTCTTTTTGGAGGGAACCACATAAAGGGGTCTGAAATCATGTTCCACATCGATGCCCAGGCTTGCCCAGGGCTTTTGTTTGTATTGCTCGGGCACTTCGGAGGCCGAATTGGGCAAGTCACGAATGTGCCCGATGGAGGACTCCACCTGGTAGTCCTTCCCCAGATATTTCTCAATGGTTTTCGCCTTGGCGGGCGATTCCACAATCACCAGTGTCTTAGCCATTCCCCAAACCCCTGTCACCCCGAGTGTTCATGTGTTCGATCATCTGCAAGGTGTTCACCGTCGTGCCTGCTTGCTGGATGTCCCTGCTTGCTGAATTTCATAGGGATTCCAACTTCAACTTAGTCGGCACATTAGCACAAATGTGGAAGATGCGCTAGCGCATCCAGCGAAATTGAAAAACCGTGAATTCCCACTGAAGCATCAAAAAACCCGGAGTGCTCCGGGTCCAGTTGTGTGCTTTTTGAACCATGCACCCCAGCCAGCATCACATGACTTTGCGGCGTTTGCGCAGAATCGGATAGAATTCGGCCAATTTGCGGCGGAAGTAAATGTAAGTCAGCAGTTCATTGATGTCAAAAACCACATGGTTGCTGGAAACATACGGAGGCAGGCGTTTGCCCGAGAGTTCCACCCGACCGTTTTCATCAAATTGCTCGAAAGCCTCCAGAGAGGGGTCTTCCAGACTGGCAGCAGGCACAAAGTGCACGCAGTATTCCAGTTTGGGATCGTAATAGGTCAGGGGTTCTTCCACAAAACCCACTTCTCCGCAGGCAGGGCAGGTGGTGGTGTTGATTTTGCCGGAGAACAGTTCGTCGTGCAGCTCTGGATGGGTGCCGATGTTCAGGACTTCATACAGGGCCACCTGGTATTTTTTGTTGCAATTGGGACAGGTGTGGGGGTGCTGTTTCGCGCTGGTCATGTTCATTCATATTGTACAGAAATTTTACATGTCTGACAGTGATGGTCGGCATAGACAGGCACGATTGAAAACCAACACATTGGCAAGAAAAGCCGCACCCACAGGGGTGCGGTTTCCAAAAATCACCATAGGTCCCTTTCATAAGGCCTTGCCTGTCTTTCAAATGGGCAGGAGGTCACTCGACGTAAGTCAGCCAGTGGTCGTAATCAGGGTTTTTCCCGGTGACGATGTCCATGTAACGCCCACGGATTTCTCTGGTGATTTCCCCAGCTTTGCCGGTGCCAATTTCACGGAAGTCGATGCTGGAGATGGGAGACACCTCGGCGGCGGTTCCGGTCATGAACACCTCATCGGCGGTGTAAAGCTCATCGCGGGTGGCCATCACCTCTTGAACTTGCAGACCCATGTCACGGGCAATGTGGAAGATGCTGTCTCTGGTGATGCCGGTCAGGGTCACGCTGTGGGCAATGGCATACATCTTTTTCCCCTTGATGAAGAAGATGTTCTCACCACTGCCTTCGGAGACGTAGCCTTCTTTGTCCAGCATGATCGCCTCATCGAAGCCTGCGCTGATGGCATCGGCTTTGGCCAGAGAACTGTTGATGTAATTGCCGCCCGCTTTGGATTTGGTGGGCAACACGTTGCCGGGAGAACGTGCCCAAGAAGAGGTGACCAGTTTTGCACCTTTCTCAATGGCTTCATCTCCAAGGTAGGTGCCCCATTTCCAGGCCGCCACCATCACTTCCACCGGGCAGGGCAAGGGGTTGAGGCCCAGAGATTCCCCTCCACGGAACACCAGAGGCCGGATGTAGCAGGCATCGTAAGCGTTTTCTTTGACCACCGATGTGATGGCAGCGTTGATTTCGTCTGCGGTGTACGGCACCGGCATGCGAATGATTTTCGCACTGTTGAACAGGCGCTCGGTGTGCTCCTGCAAACGGAAAATGGCAGGTCCTCTGGCCGTGGAGTATGCACGGATGCCCTCAAAAACACTGCTGCCGTAGTGCAGGGCGTGGGCCAGCACCGAAATGCGGGCCTCCTCCTGAGGAACCAGTTTGCCGTTCAGCCAGATCTGTCCTGCTTGAATCCCACCCATGTGTGCCTCCTGTTGTTGTTCGCAAAGAGATTTTACCCCATGTCAACGAAGCGCATCCGATCAACATAGACACAAGCAGAAACCGAAAGCACAGGGCACAAATCTAAATTTCCGCACCCTTCCATTCCTCTGGCTTGCAACGTAGTATGAGGGTCGGAGTTGATGGCAGGATGCGTGCACAGGGGTCACAAGTGGGAATTTTGACGTTGTTGATGATGGGACTCCCCCATGCAAGCCCTGCAAATCTGCCGGTTCCCCAACCCACCGTGATTGTGCTGGGCGCAGCACAGTACAACGGAAAACCCTCCCCGGTTTTCAAAAGCCGTCTGGAACATGCACTGGGTCTGTACAAAACCGGCAAAGTGCACTGCATCATCGTGACCGGAGGCAAAGCCGAAGGAGACAGATTCTCTGAAGGCGAATCAGGCCGCAAATTCCTGATCCAGAGGGGCATTCCTGCACAGAAAATCTTTGCGGAAACCACCAGCCGAAACACCTATGAAAACCTCAAAAATGCCAGAGCGTGGGTGAAAACCCCGGTCAGTGTGGTCACCGATTCGATCCACATGCCCAGAGCCCTTGCGATTGCCAAAGACCTCGGAATGAAAGCCAGTCCGAGCCCCAGTCCCTTGCCTGCCAACACCAGCAAGACCTTTCTGGAGAATTACTCGAACCGTGAGCGTCTGGCCTACATGGCGTACCTCCTGATGGGCGAAAAAGCCTTTGAACGCAAGTGAAAGCGCTTCAAAGACCATCAAAGCCACTCACCTGATTTTCTATGGAACAACATTCTCAAGCAGGCTTTCACAAAGTCTGTCTGAAAAGCGGCTTTCCCGAATGGATTTCAAAACGGATTGTGCGCTTTGTGCAACTTCTAACCTGTTTTGCACGTACAATTTCAGGCATGAAACGACTGTCTGTTCTGATGCTGCTCCTGCTCGGGGGCGCTCAAGCCAAAACCGAAATCAAACTCTGGCACTACCTGCTGGCCGATCCCTCTCCTGCCATGCTGAACAAGTTTGCCACCGAATTCAACAAATCCCAGGACGAATATGTCATCAAACCCGAGTACGCAGGGGGCTACAAAGAGATGGGACAGAAAATCATTGCAGGGGTGAGGGCCAACAACACCCCTCCTGCCATCCTGATTGACAATGCCTTTTTTGTGCGCCTGATGCAAAGCGGTCAACTCAAAGACCTCGACAAACTGGCACAAGGTCTACCAGATGCTCTGGTCTCTGACATCTATCCGGTGGCCTGGAATGTGGGCAAAAACAAAGACGGTCGTTTCGGGTTGCCTTGGGCTGCCAGCAGCATGCTGATTTTCTTCAACGGTGCTGCTTTCAAAGCCAAAAATGTGGCCCTGCCCGACACCTGGCCCGAGTTTTATGCTGCGGCCCAGAAACTGACCTCTCGGGGGACCAGTGGGGTTTCTTTCATCACGGAATCGTGGATTTTTGCTTCCATGGTCTACAGTCAGGGCGGAGACCTCGTAAAAGACAACAAACCCAACCTGACCGACCCTGTGGTGCAAGAAAGCCTGCAACAACTGGTCAACCTGAAAAACAAAAAAGCCCTGATTCCCAGAAGCACCAGCGAAATCCAGAATGCCGTGATTGATTTCCTGCGCACCAAAACTTTCATGGTGGTGGCGCCCAGCAGTGCTTTCCCTCTGGCCTTCAAGAATCCCAATTACCTGAATTTGCAGGTGTCGGCCTATCCCCTGCCCGGCTCCACCATTGCTGGAGAAGGCCAGTTTGCAGTCATGAAATCGGCATCGGATGCACAGGCCAAAGGGGTGATGGAGTTCTGGAAATTCCTCATGAAGCCCGACAACCTCAAAGAGTGGGCCACCGAGTCTTACTATGTGCCTGTCCGCAAAAGCGTGGCCAAACAGGTGACTTCGGATCCCATTCTGGCTGCTGCAGTCAAGAGCTTTGAGCGCTCCCAGAACCTGCCCGCTTTCCCTCAACTGGACGACTGGCGTCTGGATCTGGAAATTGCCATTGAGAAAGCCCTCAAAGGCAATGTGCCTGTGGAACAGGCCCTGAAAGAAGCACAACAGAACGCCCTGAAGTGAACTGTTGGAATTGTGAATTGAAAAAAGATACATCTGCCCCGATGTTTTGATGTTCGGTCGGCTAGAATACGGAGGATTATGAGTTGGTTTCAAAGGCTTAAAGAGGGTCTGAGCAAGACCCGTCAACAATTGAACCAGTCGGTGGGGGTTCTGGGAACAGACCTCAAAGACATCTTCACCAACCGTCTGGAAACCCTGGAAGACCTGGAATACGCCCTCATTGCCGCAGATGTGGGCCGTGCAGCCACCGAAGAAATTCTGGAGGACATCAAAAACAGCGGTCAGACCAACCTGCAAGAGGCCCTGATGCAGGCCCTGATCCTGCAACTCGAACCTGATGCAAGAAGGGCACAGTACCGCAAAATCGGCTTCACACCCGATGCCAAGCGCACCACGGTTTTGCCTCAGGGCAAAGTGATCATGATGATCGGCGTCAACGGGGTGGGCAAAACCACCACCATCGCCAAACTCGGGCAGTACTATCAAGGGCTCGGGCGCACCGTGATGTTCGCTGCTGGAGACACTTTCCGTGCTGCCGCAGGGGCACAACTCGGGGTGTGGGGAGACCGTCTGGGCATCGATGTGGTGCAGGGACCGGACGGGGGCGACCCTGCTGCCGTGGCTTTTGATGCAGCCAGCGCACGCAAAGCCCGAGGGGTGGACCTCCTGATGGTGGACACCGCTGGACGCCTCCACACCAAGCACAACCTGATGGAAGAATTGAAGAAGGTCAAACGGGTCATCCAGAAAGCAGACGAAAACGAACCTGCCGAAGTGTGGCTGGTGCTGGACGCCGTGACCGGACAGAACGGACTCAATCAGGCCAAGAAGTTCCACGAAGCCATCGGCCTGACCGGTGTGGTGGTCACCAAACTGGACGGAACCGCCAAAGGGGGCATCGTGGTGCCCATCGTGCGTGAACTCGGGGTGCCCATCAAGTTCATCGGGGTCGGCGAAAAGGCCGAAGACCTGCAACCCTTTGATGCTCAGGAATTCGTGCGGGCCCTGTTCGGCCTGGACGATTGATTTTCAAGATGGAGGTGCTGGACAGGCTTTACGCTTACCATCAACCTCTGGCTGCCAGTGCCTCTGAGGGGGTGCTGGCTGCACCTTTGACCCCCATTCTGGGCTTGAATGCCGCTTATGGAAACCACCCAGAGGCATCCCTTTGCCTCTCAGGCCCACCCATCAAAGATCGGAAGCTGGTGCAAACCCTTCAGGTGGGCACGGTCACAGGGGTTTCTCCCTCTGGCAGGCATCTGGTGGAACAGGTCAACTGGTTGCAAACCCGCAACTTTGCGAAAGTGCTGTGCCAGAGCTGGAACCTTCCCGAGTGGGAAAAACCTGTCTCGCAGCACCTCAGCATGAAGTTGCAGGAGCATCCAGAGTACATTCCCCTGCTGTGTTATCAGGCAGGCCACCTGACCGGATGTGCCCTTTTGAAAGGACATCAGGTGCACCTCTGGGGGGTGATGCAGCCCGATGCCCTTTCAGATTTGCTGCATTTTGCTTTGTCCTTCTCAGGAAGTGAGATTGAAACCACACTGACTGCAGGGCATGCTGTGCCACTGGAAAATCGGACTTTGCTCGGGTACTGGCTGAAAACCTGAATTTAAACCTCTGGTTGCACGGCTTTCACAGGGGCCGGTCTGGATGCAGGCTTCAAAACCAGAGACACCCCCACAGCGACCACCACCATGCCAAGCAGTGCCAGAGCGTTCAGGTTTTCATGAAACAGCAAGAAGGCTTCAAGGGCAGTGACCGGAGGGACCAGATAAAACAAACTGGTCACCTGTGCGGTGCTGGTCCTCTGGATCAGGTACAGCAGGAGGCCAATGGCCCCCAGAGACAGCACCAGCACCAACCAGATCAGGGCAAACCAGAATTCTCCGGTGAATTGAACCTGATGGCTTTCAAAAGTCAGGGCGAGGGGAATCAGGACCAGACTGGTGGCGGCATATTGCACAGCAGTTCCGGTCACCAGAGGCATCCCTGAACCAAAGCGCTTCTGATACAGGGTTCCAGCCGTGGTGCCGACCAGAGCGATCAAAGCAGACACATAAGCAAGAGCAGGGACATTGCCATGGATTTTCTGGCTGACCACCATCACCACGCCTGCAAAGCCCAGCAGCAACCCCACCCATTGCAGCACACTGCCCTGCTCTCTCAGGGTGTAGCGGGCAATCAGGGTGCTCAGGATGGGCTGCAATCCCACAATCACCGCAGCCATGCCAGCAGGCATCCCGAGGTGAATGGCATAAAACACCCCACTCAGGTAAGCCCCGTGGAGCAAGAAACCCACCACCGCAGCGTGGCCGTAATCGGCTTTCTTCATGGCTTTGCCTTCCTTGATGAAGGCATTGAGAATGAGGAGCAAAACCGTGGCCATCACCAGGCGCAGGGACAAAAAGGTGAAGGGTTCTGCATAAGGCAACCCGTATTTTGCACCAATGAATCCGGTGCTCCACAACAGGACAAACAACATGGGGGCCAATCTGGGCAGGCTGAACATCTTCACCTCTCTGGGACACAGTTTAAGGCCGATGTCCCTGATTTAGGTGCATCGGCCTAGCCTGTGCTGAATTGTTATTCAGTGGCCTGTTTTCAAAGTGGATATCAATTCAAGACTGCACACGGCCTTCAAGGTCCTCGATGCGGGCAATGAATTCGGTCAGTTTGCGGTTCTCGGTGTTCATGCGGTCCTGCTCGGCCTTCACAAAACGGGTGTAAGGCGATAGGGCATCCCTGAGGCGACCATCCAGACGTTCCTGCTCCAGATTCACTTCACGGCTTAAAGTTTCACGCAGCAGGATTTTGGCATCCTGCACCTGATTTTTCACCTGATTCAAGGCTGCTTTCCTGCGAATGGGAATCCAATACGCCCCGAGAAACACCCCGGTCAGGCTGGCCAGAATGCCTGTCACATCTGCGGCGGCACCCCCGATCAGGGCGATCACCGCAGCCCCGAGGCCAATTCCACCCACGCTGATCAGGCCCGCTTGCATGACACTGCTCTGGGCATTTCCACTGAATTCCTGTGTGGCAGAAGGTTCCAGAAGCTCTTTGGTGTGCTCCTCGGTTTTGTTGCGGAGGGCTTCCAGCACTGCACTGCGGTCCATCTGGAAACGGCTTCTGGGGATGTTCTCTCTGGAACGGCTGGTCAGCTGGTGCTGCACATCCTCCCAGAAGCGCAAGTTGCTTTCCATCAGGCGGTCCACACTGTGCGAGAGCACTTTTTCCAGATCCCGTTCCAGATTGGCAATGGCTTCTTTGCGGAAATTCTCTTCCAGACGGTCCGGCTTCATGAGGTCCAGTGTCCGGCTGATGCGGTAATAGCGGTTGATGAAATTCTCGGCGCGCTCCTGAAAGGCATTTAAGGGTTCTTCCAGCAAAGCCAACTGGTGGGCCAACTCGTCTTTGACCTCATGGCCGTGGACCCGGGCCTGCATTTCCAGATGCTCAAAGGTTTGCAGGTCGTTTTGCAGCACCACCCTGCTGCGCTCCAGATGGTCGGTGTGGAGGCGGACCAGTTCTCTGGCCACCCCCAGAGGGGTCATCAGTTTCAGGCGCACCCGTTCTTTTTCGCTCAGGCGATCCACCAGCGTGCGTTTGAAACGCATGAATCCATCGTCTTCACCTGTGCGTTTCTGGTTGCGGGCACTCAGCATGAAAATCTGTGGGGTCACCCCGAGGGTGTGGGTGGCGTGCTCACGCACAAAATTCAGCACCTGCTCGCGGTCCTGAGCGGTTTCCAGCAAATCCGCCTTGTTGATGATCAGCATCACATTGCGGCCCCAACGGCGGGTCAGTTCCAGAAATTGCCGTTCAGATTCGGTGAACGGATGGTCTGCACTGGTGATGAACAGCACCAGATCCGCTCTGGGCAAAAACCCCTCGGTGATGGTCTGGTGCCGACGGATCACCGCATTGGTTCCGGGGGTATCCACCAGAGCGATGCTGTTCAGGTCCTCCAGAGGCAAGCGCTTCTTCACCACAAAAGGGTCAGGGGTGGGTTCAAGTTCCCCATCTTCCCCATTCAAAAGCACATAAATCCGGTCCGTGGTGGGCGTGACCCCCTCTGGCAATGAAGTGGTGTTGAGTAAGGCATTCAGGAAAGAACTTTTCCCTGCATTGAATTCTCCAACCACCACCAGCAGAAACACCTCATCCAGTTGCAGCAGAGAGGCTCTGGCGTGCTGTGTGACCTCTGGAGGTGCCCCCGAACTTTCCAGAAAAGCATGCAAATCGGTGAGCAAAGCGCGTTCAGCCTGCAAAATCTCTTGAATGGCAGAGGTGACCAGCATGCTTCAGTTTACGAGAGTGCAGGGGAAAAAGTTCTGGGATTTGTTGCAGGGTGAAGGGTCGGTGAAGTTGTGGGGACGGTGGGGGCGTGCCTTGCCGAGAGCCGAGAGCCGAGAGCCGAGAGCCGAGAGCCGAGAGCCGAGAGCCGAGAGCCGAGAGCCGAGAGCCGAGAGCCGAGAGCCGAGAGCCG
>NZ_JQKG01000064.1 GCF_000745915.1 Deinococcus misasensis DSM 22328 | reverse complement strand
GGAAGGACTTCTGGTCTGAAAACCGCGTTTCATGTTCACCTCGCCTGCTGTTCGCCCAGACAAAGTGTAGAGCGACGAATGGTTTGATTATACGTGTATACGGTGGGTTTGAGGTGAGGTCTGAGGGTGATACAGCCGAGAGCCGAGGGCATAGGGCCGAGGGCCAAAAAAGCTTTTGCCAGAGCAATCAAGGGTGAGGCATGCCTCGCCCCTACACAAATGCCTTGACGATTTTTACTGTGTTGGACATCATGCTCTCGGCTCTCGGCTCTCGGCTCTCGGCTCTCGGCTCTCGGCTCTCGGCTCTCGGCTCTCGGCTCTCGGCTCTCGGCTCTCGGCTCTCGGCCACAACAAGTCCCCTCAAGGCTCTCGGTTAAAATGTCCCCATGACCCGCATCCTCGCCTTCGCTGGCAGCCTGAGAAAAGATTCATGGAACAAAAAACTTTTGCAAGAAGCCTTGCGCCTTGCTCCAGAGTCCATCCAGTTCACCCTTCTGGACCTGAAAGATCACCCTCTGCCCCTGTATGACGCAGATTTTGAAGCAGAGCATGGCATGCCAGAAAACGCCATCGAGTTGCGACGTTTGATGACCGAGCATCAGGGTTTGCTGATTGCCTCGCCAGAGTACAACGGAGGAATGACCGGGGTTCTGAAAAACACCCTCGACTGGATGTCCCGCAAGCATGGGGACCAGAGGGGTCTCGATCCTTTCATGCACAAACCTGCTGCGGTGGTCAGTGCTTCGCCCGGTCCTTATGGTGGAGCCAGATCCGTGCAATCTGCAGTCCTGCTTTTGAACCGTCTGGGGTGTCTGGTTTTGCCGGACGGTGTTTCGGTGACCCACTGTGAGACTGCTTTTGATGCTGAGGGTCATTTGCAGGGCAAAGACCAGAAAAGCCTGCAACGGGTGGTGCAGGCTCTGGGTGGCGTGGCTTTGAAGATGGGGCAGAAGGCAGAAGGCTGAAAGGATGCAGCAGAAGGCGGAAAGCAGAAGGCAAAAAGATGCTTTTGCTGAAGCTCTAAAAACCCTTGTCCCATTCAGCTTGACATTTCCCCAAAAAGCCTTCTGCCTTGGCCTTCAGCCTTCTGCTCAAGGCGAGGCCCGCCTCGCCCCTACACATCATCCAATGCTTCGTGCTGCCATGATCCAATGCTCTGGAAACACCTTTTGCAATTTTTGAACGGCTTCATCGGCTTCTTCAGCGGAGCGTGCCAGAGCAAAACAGGTGCTGCCTGACCCACTCATCAGGGGGCTGTGGAGGCCCACCTCTGGCAATGTGTTCAGCACCTGCTGTATTTCAGTGTGACGTTCCAGAACGGCTTTTTCCAGAGCATTGAAATAGGGCACCTTGTTGTGGGCTTCAAGGGCTTGCAAGATGTCTGAGAGGGGCAATTCAGGGGTGAAATTCTGGGCCTGATCGAGCCAGAGGTAAGCATCTCTGGCGCTGACTTCGGTGCCGGGGTTGACCAGCACCAGATGCACCTCTGGAAGCTGGATGGGTGTAAGTTTTTCGCCGATGCCTTCTGCCAGAGCCGCACCCCCCACCAGAAAGAAAGGCACATCTGCCCCCAATGATTTGGCGATGGGATGCAGGTCCAGATTTGTGGGATAGAGTTCACGCAAGGCCATCAGGGTGGTGGCTGCATCACTGGAACCTCCTCCCACACCGGAGGCCAGAGGCAGCTTTTTGTCCAGCACGATGTGAACCCCAGAGGTGATTTGTGCGGCGTCCAGATAGGCTCTGGCTGCGCGGTACACCAGATTGCGTTCATCGGTGGGTAAGTTGGCTCCTTTGACTTCCAGGGTCAGCTGATCGGCTTTCTGGAAGGTCAATTCGTCTCCGACGGACAGGGGAACCATCAGGCTGTGCAGGGTGTGGTAACCGTTGGGAAGCAGGCCAGTGACCGAGAGCCCCAGATTGACTTTGGCAGGCGCAAAACGGCGCAAAGGGTGCAGCATCATGCTTGATCTTCTTTCTTGCGGTCCCAGAGCTGGGCAAATGCTTCTGCCAGCTCGAAATCTGCCGGGGTGGTGACTTTGAACAGCTTGGCGTCTCCAAGCACCAGTTCCACGTTGGCACCATATTTGTTGGCCAGTCCAGCATCGTCGGTGGCATCGAAGCCTTCTTGCAAGGCTTTCAAATGGGCATCCAGAATCAGGTTTTTGCGAAAAGCTTGTGGGGTCTGGACGGCCCAAGTTTTGCTGCGGTCCACCAGATAACCCCAGAACCCTCCAGAGGTGTGCACAAGGGTGTCGGTGGCAGGCAGGGCAGCGGTGACCGCCCCACTCTGGACCACCCGGCTTTTGATGCGCTCGATGACCTTCTGTCCCAGAAAAGGGCGTGCAGCATCGTGAATCAGCACAAAATCCGCTTCGGTGGCTTGCAGGAGGCGAAACACCGAATCCTGACGGGTCGACCCTCCTACAATTTTTCGGGCAGAGGTGTCAAAATCCTGACCCTCTGGCAGGGCAATCACCACCTCATCCACCAGAGGAGAGAGGTTTTCAATGGCCCTCTGAAGCAAGGTCTTTCCATGGAGTTCCACAAAAGCTTTGGGAATGCCAAAACCCAGCCTTGAACCGCTGCCAGCCGCAGGAATCAGGGCGGCAAATTTCAGAGGTGTGGTCATTTTCCAGTCCACCTTTTCATGCGTCCGGTTTCGAGGTCAAATTGGTCCAGAATGCGGGCGGTCATGAAGCCCAGAATGTCATCCACACTCTCTGGGGTGCTGTAAAAGCCCGGACTGGCAGGAAGCACAATGGCCCCTGCATCGTGGGCTTTGAGCATGTTTTCCAGCATGGGACGGGGATAGGGGGCTTCTCTGGGAACCAGCACCAGTTTGCGCCTTTCTTTGAGGGTAACGTGTGCCGCTCTGGCAATCAGGTTGTCTCCCAGACCCAGAGCCACCTTGGCAAGTGTGGAACTGCTGCAGGGCACAATCACCATGCCCAGCGTTTTGTAGCTGCCAGAGGCAATGCTGGCTGCCAGATTGCGGTCATCGTGCAATTCGGTGCCCAGTGAGAGCAGGTCTTCGATGGGGTCTTTCCCTTCGGTTTCCCACACCCGTTTGGCCCCCTGAGAGACCACCAGATGGGTGTGGATGCCCAGACTTTGCAGGGTGCGCAGCAAGTCCAGGGCATAAGGAGCGCCGCTTCCTCCGGTGACGCCAACAACCAGTTTCATGCCGAAATTCTTTCACAAAAGCCTGTGCAAGACCAGAGACCTGCAAAACCATCCTTTTTCCCTGTGTATCGTGTACAACAGAAAGGTGGACGTTTTACAGCAGGCATGGCAGGCTTTTGATCAGGGTGATCTTGAACAGGCCCGAGCACTTTATGAACAGCACCTCAAAAACCACCCGCAAGACGAGCAAGCCCGTTTTGGTCTGGGTTACGTGCTGGTGCAACTTGGTGAATTCAATGAGGCTGAAACCCTCTATCAGGGCTTGTTTGAGGAAGCGGTTCAGCACCATGACCCCAGAGCCCATCAGGCCATGCACCAGATTGGCATGATTCACAGGGTGCAAGGCGATTATGAACGTGCTTTGCATGCATTTGAACAGGAAAAACCCCTGATTCCAGATGATTTTTTCCCCAAAGCCATCAATGCCTATGAACTCGGGATGTGCCTTCTGAGGCTGGGAAATCTGGAAAAAGCCAGTGTGGAGCTGTACAGCAGTCTGTTTTTTGCCCAGAAAAGCACCGATCTGATTGCGCAGGCCTGCGCATATCGGGGCATTGGCGAACTCCATCTGGCACAAGACAATTTTTCGGAGGCCCAACCTGCTTTTTTGGAGGCCATGCGTTGCTTTGACACCGCTGGTGAAAAACGCGGTGTGGAAGACATCGTGGAGTACATCAAAGAACTGGAAGAGGCCAGCAAGAATCGGTCAGAGAACGCCAACTAAAACACTTCAGGGTTGGGTTCAAACTTCAGGCCAAACATTCCGGCGATGCGATCCAATTCAGTTTCTGGGATCAGGTATTTTCGGATGGCAGATTGACCTTCCAGCTCGAAGCGGTGCACCTCTCCAGAGAGGATTTTCGCAGCCTCTTTCAGCAGGTTTTCGTCTTCAATCTGTGCAGGCACCACTTCAAAAAGCTTGACCTGATCGCACCACGAGAGGATCAAGCGTTGCTGCTCTGGATCCTTCACCCCATCGAACCAGAGTTGGTCCCAGATGCAATAATCTGGATCCTCAAGGTCTGAAGGCAATTCAAACTCGGGCAGCACACTTTTAAGGTTCTGGTAAAACCTGCGTGCTGGAAGGCTGGTGATCATGTCCAGTCCCAACCCCCAGTTGCCCAGAGGCTGACCAGAGAACAGCTTCCAACTGTGCTGAAAAGCGTAAGCTTTGGCCTGACCTTCATCAAAAAAGATTTTTTGTGGATTGGTGCAGATGCCTTCCTCAGACAGGGGAGCCATGTACTCGTCGGTGTAATAAAAATCGGTTTGCAACACCAGAAATGCTTTGGGACGGTCCATGCTTCAGGATAGTGGAAGTTCACATTGCACAGTTGACAGTTCACAGCGGGAGGTGCGCCAGAGAAAATCGGCAAACATCATTTGTGAAACTGTACCAAGCAACATGCATTGAAAAGTTGCTTTCAGCCTTCTGCCAAGGGCGAGGCACGCCTCGCCCCTACAACTGCTCTCGGCCCTTGGCCTTCGGCATTTCCCAGCAGATGACACCCACCCCCATTCTGTTTTAAAATAAATCAAAATCAAGTTTTATGATGGGAGAGTTCCTGTGACCCGCAAAGCCTATCTGGTGATGGACCGCGATTACCTCTACAACGATGAAACCTTTTCACCGTGGTTTGAAGACCACATCTGCACTGCACCCATCAAAGTGCTGCCTTCCAGAGCAGAGGCCGAACAACTGGCCCGAGAACTTTCTGCGCCCAGATTCAGGGGATTGGTGCTCGGGGATTACACTCTGGATGGGGTGCAAGAGCTTACCCACCTGAAATTGCCTGACTTTTACCGTCAACTCTCAGACCTTTTGCAAAATCCAGCCATCGTGCCCAAAGGCAAACTGTCTTCAGACGAGTCCTGGCGGGACATCGAAATTCCTGCCCGTCTGGATGATGCCCGGCTTTTTCAGGTCATGGGCCTCCTCAGCAAAATCCGTTTTTATGAGGTGATCGAAAGCACCACCACCGATCCGGCCCTTCTTCAGCAGGCCGAGCAGACCATCAACAAAGGGGTGGTGGACCTGGATGAATACGAAATCCGCACCTACACTGCTCCAGAGGCTGAAATTTCAAAGGCTGTGTCGGCCTTCGGTCTGGAATTTGAACCTTTTGATGGGGGCATCTGATGGCCCACCCTTACCACCATGCCCGCAGTTCGGCCCGCAAATTTGGGGGTGTGCCCGAGGATTATCTGGACGTCCACAGTTGGTTTGACCAGACCAAAGCCTCATGGGCCGATCTGCGCCACCGTGCCGTGCTGCATTCCAGTTTTGGCATCTTCCTGTGTGAGCAGGTCTTTGGGGTCACCATCACCCGCAAATCGGACGGCAAAGTGGTGCCCACCCGATTGATCGGAGAGCAGCACGTCATTGAGGACCTCGGGAAAATTCCCACCCTGCAAGACTGGCTGGAAGACCTGCCTTTCAAAGACTGGATGCTCAGGGGGGCCAGACCGCTCAGCAAGGAACTGCCAGAGGAAGAAGCCAGGACAGAAGCATTGGGAGAAGGCTGAGTTTGAAGTTCACAGCAAATGACTGACCTTGAATGTCTGTGGTTCAGGTTAGAGCTGAGCCATGCTGAATTGTCAGACCATTCTTGCTGTGAACTGTCAACTGTTGACTGCAAACTTCTTGATCACAGCCATCCCTTCTCACGGGCCATGCGGGCCGCTTCCACCCGATTCGAAGCTCCAAGTTTAGACATCGCTTCAGACAGGTAATTCCGCACCGTTCCTTCTGACAGGTGCAGTTTCTCAGCAATTTGCCCCGAGGTCATGCCTTCGTGGGCGAACCTGAGCACCTGACGTTCCCTGTCGGTGAGGGGGTCCTGATCGGACCATGCTTCTGCAGCCAGCAAAGGGTTGATCACGATGCCTCCGGCATGCACGCGCCGGATGGCATCAGCGAGTTCATCGGAGGGGGCATCTTTGAGCAGATAGCCTTTCACTCCGGCTTCCATGGCCCTGCGCAGGTAGCCTGCTCTGGCAAAGGTGGTCACGATGATCACGCGGGTTCTGGGAAGCTGCTGCTTCAGGTCCTGTGCCAGTTCCAAACCGGTTTTCTCGGGCATCTCGATGTCGGTGATGACGATGTCTGGTTGCACGTCCAAGGCAGCCTTCAGGGCCTCTGAACCGTTTTTGGTGGCGGCCAGCACTTCGATGTCTCCCTCAAGTTCCAGAAGGGCTTTTAAGGCCCCCAGAATCATCACCTGATCTTCGGCAATCAGGACCCGAATCATGCCGGGACCCCCTGAGGGGCTTTGTGGGTTTCCGGATCGTTTTTGGGAATGCACACTTCAATGACGGTGCCTTGCTGGTTTTTCACGTTGAATTTGCCTCCCAGAGCTTCGGCCCGTTCACGCATGCCTTTCATGCCGTTGCCAATGTGCTCTCCTGCGCCAACCCCATCGTCTGCAATGCGCAGCAGGATCTGGCCTTTTTGCTCTTCCAGAGCCACCTGACAGGTGCTGGCTTTTGAATGGCGGATGATGTTGGTGATGGATTCCCGCAAAATGAGTTGCAAGGCCCCTTGCTGCTCAAGGCTGATCTCCACTTCAGACACCAGATAATCCAGTTTGATTCCCGCAGCATCCAGAGCCACTTTGGCCCGGCCAATTTCGCTTTTCAGGTCGGTGCCTTTGTAGCCCTGCACGGCCAGACGCACTTCGGTGAGGGCCTCGCGTGAGATTTTTTCGACTTCCTTGATTTCCTGTTTGGCCCTTTCGGGGTTGCGGTCCATCAGTTTGGAGGCCAGTTCGGCTTTCAAAACAATCACGCTGAGGGTGTGACCGAGGAGGTCATGCAGGTCACGGGCAATGCGTTCCCGCTCAGCAATGCGGGCCAGATCTTCTTTTTCTTGTTGCAGGGCACGCATTCTCATGCCGGATTCCATCGCTGCATAACCAAAATGGTTGCCAATGGCGACGGACACAGACAGCAGAACAATGGTGATCAGGTTTCCGGGGTCTGCTCCCTGAGAAAAGATCATCCATGCAAAAGCCCCCAGAACACCCAGCACCGTACCAATGGTGAGGGTCAGGCTTCTCTGGAAGGCCCCGAGGCTTGCCGCATACACCATGAAAGTGGTGTTGTTCCACTCAAAATACGGTCTTCCAATGGCAAAAATCAGGAAGCACCACAACACCGCCACCAGGTTCCAGACCGGAAAACGGTCCAGAGGGCGCTCGGGTTTGATGGCGCGAAACACCCACAAATACAGGGCCAGAAAAACCCCCATCAAAATTGCAGCAATCAAGTGTTGAATGGGGCCAAGGGGCATTTTCATCCACGACATGATTGGGAAGGCCAGAAAAAACAGCCATGCCACCGGCATGAAACGGAACATTTTGTCGCGGTCTTTGATCATGACACCCTCCAGTTTAAACCTCCCTGTGGGGCAAAACCACCACAGGGAGGTACACATCCTTCAACCAAAGTTCTTGCCTTCGTCTTTGCGGTAGGCCACCAGAGCCAGCATGAAGAACGCCACGGCATACACCATCACCCACACCCAGTGCATCATTTCCGAGGTGTCGCTCTTGGCCCCGAGGGTCATCCATCCAATCTGGGCAAAGTGGTAGGCCGGAGTGTAAGGGGCAATGTTGCGCAGAAACTCGGGCATGATGTCCAGAGGCATGAACAGGCCACTGGCAAAACTCATGGGCAGGAAAATCAGGTTGGCGATGCCTGCTGCACTGTTGGGACCTCCCACGTAACCGACCCACAATCCCAGAGCCACAAACGCACCCACTGCCAGCATCAGTTTGCCAATGGCCTGTGCAAACAGCACCACGTCGTAACTCAGGTTGCCCACAAAACGGGCAAACAGGGCCAGCAGCACGATGATCACCAGACCCTGAATCAGGGCATTGACCACTTTGCTTCCAAAGTACATCAAGGGATTTAAGGGGGTGACCCGCATGAGTTTGTGCCATCCCAGACCCCGCTCTGCTGCAATGGAAACCCCAAAGGCAAACAGGGAAGTGGAAATCAAGCTGTAGGCACTGAAGGACACCAGCATGTAAGTGGCTGCATTGACCCCGCCCAGCTCATTTTTGGCATTGGGCAAACCGAAGATCGCAAAGAACATGATCGGAAACGCCAGAGTTGGAATCAGGTAAGCAGGCATGCGGACCAGACGGATGATTTCAGAGTAGACCAGATAAAAAAAGCGGTTCATTGGGCTCCTTTCAGGGCATAACGGCGGTTGAGGGCGTTGCCATAAAGTGGCAGGACAAAGAAGGGGAGGGCCACCAGCACCCAGAAAAACCATGACGGCAAGTCAAAGGTGCGAAACAGGATCTGGTTCAGGGTGGCGATGCACACAAAAGCCAGACTGGACAACATGTTGCTGTAGTGCAATTGCAACCACTTGCGTCCCAGCTTTTTGCGGTTCAGGACAGCCCAGTAGGCCCGCATGGTCACCAGCAACCCAATCACCGTGATGATCTCGGTGGGGGCAACCTCTGGTCTTCTTGCTCCAATCACCAGTCCTGAAACCGCAAACCCGAGCCATGCCAGCAGGTACACTTTGCCTGCAATGCGGTGCAAAGGGGCTTTTCTTTGCAGGTTGATGGCTGCAAACCCCGAGAGCAACGCCATGCTGGCGGTCACCACATGAAAACCCAGCAACACCTCCACGTCAGGCCCTCGCTGTGAGGTTGAGGAAGGCCTCTTCAAGGCTGGCCTTGCTGACTTCCAGATCGTTGATGTCGTGCTGCAAAATCTGGCGCAGGGCAGCTTCTGGGGTGTGGGTGTAAACCTCATTTACGCCGTTGATGTAGACACGGGTGACGCCCGGCAAGGACTGCAATTCTTGCTCCTGCACCTCGCCATGGAAACGGATGCGGGTGCCACCCACCTGCTCCTTGATGGCTCTGGGGGTGCCCTCTGCAATCACTTTCCCCTGATCGATCACCAGCACCCGGTCAGACAGGGCATCGGCTTCTTCCAGGTGGTGGGTGGTCAGGATGATGGTTTTGCCCTCATTCTTGAACTGGCGCACGCTCTCCCAGAAGGCGGCTCTGGACTGCACATCCATGGCCACCGTGGGTTCATCCAGAAACAGCACATCGGGATTGCCGCAGATGCTCAGGGCGAAACTCAGGCGGCGTTTCTGCCCACCAGAGAGGTTGCCACAAAGGCGCTCTTTGATGTCCAGCAAATCGGCCATTTCCATGACCTTCTGGGCTTCCAGAGGACGGGGATACAGGCGTCTGAAGAGTTCCACGGCCTCTTTGACTTTCAGGGTGGCTGGCAGGTCGCTTTCCTGCAACATGGCCCCCAGACGGGCACGGGCAGCCGGAATCCTCGGGTCTTTGCCGAACACCTTCACGGTGCCACTGCTCGGGGCCCTCATCCCCAGCATGATGCTGATGGTGGTGGTTTTGCCTGCTCCGTTGGGACCCAGAAAGGCCAGCACTTCTCCAGCGGAGGCGGTAAAACCCACCCCCTTGAGGGCTTCTACGTTTCCAAAATGCTTTTTGACATTCACCACTTCGATCGCGTTCATGCCTTCAGGGTAGCTCTGGGGGTTTTGGGGCAGTAGTGCAGGGTGTCAAGGGGGGAAGGTGACAGGTGTCATAAAGGGGCCTGCGGTCCTGCAGAAGGCAGAACATTGTTGCCACCATCGTAGGAGCGCAGCGTGCTGCGCCCAATGGCAGGAACTTGTAGGGGCGAGCGGGCAGAGCGACCAACCTGCGGTCCCTCGTTTTGACCAAGACGGCATGCCTCGCCCTGTATTGCATCAGCCAAAGCTTTATGGTTGCCTTGGCTTTCTGCCTTCTGCTCTTGAAGGCCATCAAGATCGATAATCACGTTATCCCCCTGCTCCATCACATCCCTCCACACTGTGATCCCTCATACTGAAAGAGAGACCTCAGGGGATTCCCTGATCAGGAGGCGTGCCCATGAACACTGCTCCGCCAGAGGCGGTATCCCATCAGGCTTTGCAGGCTTTGCTGAATGCCAGTCAGGAAGGCTTGTTGCTGCTGCATTTTCAACAGGACACTTCAGACTGGCTGATTCTGCATGCCAACACTGCAGCCCAGCAAATCACCGGTCTGGGAGGACTGTCCGGCCAGAGTTTTAAAGCGGTGTTTCCCATTTCCGAGTCGGATGTGGCCCGCATTGCACAGGGGGCTGAACTGGTGGTGGGCAGTTACCACCTGACCGTGCAGCCTCTGGAAGACCACACCTTAACGGTGGTGTGCAGGCCCCATGAAGCACCACTGGAGCATGTTTTTGAGCAGACCGACAGCTTCTTGAGGATTTACGATCAGGATGGAAGGTGCACGTATGCCTCTCCTTCGGTGCAGCGGTTGCTGGGCTACACCAGCGAGGAACTCCTTGCCCTGAAACCCGAGGCTCTGGTGCATCCCGAAGACCACCGTTTGATCCGCTCAGAGCACGACATCAATTTGCAGGCTGTGGACCTGGGCGAGGAATTCCCTTTCGAGTACCGGATGCTGAACCATGCCGGTGAGGTGCGCTGGGTGTCTTCCAGATCGCGCAAAGTGGTGAAAAGCTCTGGGGTGACAGAATACCACCTGACCACCTGTGATGTGACCTCACGCAAACACGCTGAATTGGAGGCGCAGGAACGGCAGGAACGCTACGCAGCGTTGCTGAACCTCACCTACCATTTTGAAACGGTGAACGATCCAGACGATCTGGCCATAGGGGCTTTGCAGGCTGTTTTACCCCTCACAGAGTACAAATATGGGGCGTACATCAAGTTCGTGGGCCAGCAGGCAGTGGTCTTGTGGGACTCTGGCGGAGCAGATTCTCAGCTCAATCACGAGCTGAAGGCCATGGCCCAGAGGATCAACAAAATCCGGTTCCTGCTGATGTTCCGCAAGTTGGGGCCACAACTGTATCAGGCAGGCAGCACGTCGGCTCTGGACCAGATGCTGGGAAATCCTGCCCTGTGGGCCAGCTTTGGAGTGTTGCCCATCCACGGCAACGGTGAGGTGCTGGGCTTCCTGCTGCTCGGGGCACCCACCCGCATGACCGCGTCGGATTCCACCCACAAGCTGCTGACGGTGGTTTCTGAGCGGGTCAGCCTGACCTTTGGCCGTCTGGTGGATGTCGCCAACCTGAGCCGCGCCAGAGAAGAGACCCTGCGTGCCATGGGCCTGGTGCTGGAGTACCGGGACTTTGAAACCAAAGGTCACACCGAACGGGTCACCGAACTGGCCGGACGCCTCGGGAAACGCCTGAACGTCACCCCAGAAGAGATGGACGATTTGCGCCTCGGGGCTTACCTGCACGATGTGGGCAAGGTGGCGATTTCCGACATGGTGCTGCTCAAGCCCGGCAAACTCACCGACGAGGAGCGCAAGCACATTCAGGAGCACCCTCAGGTGGGTTATCACCTGCTGCAAGGCATCCCCACCCTGCGCCCGAGTGTGTTGGATGTGGTGCTCTACCATCAGGAACGCTGGAATGGCACGGGGTATCCAGAGGGGCTCTCTGGAAAGAGCATCCCTTATCTGGCCCGGATTTTTGCAGTGGTGGATGTGTACGATGCCCTCACCAGCGACCGTCCTTACAAAAAGGCCTTCACATGGCAGGCCGCCTGCGAGATTCTGGAAAAAGAAGCCGGCACCTTCCTTGACCCTGAGATTGCCCGAGAGTTCATCAACATGATCACCGAGGCCCATTCCGATGAGGCTCTGGAGCACCTGAACCCTGCTGAGTGAATGGCTTAACTGAAATGCCGTATCTCTGAACAGCAAAGCCTGTTCTACAATCAAAACATCAGCCTGCCTGTGGGACTGATGGGTGACTTCCGAGACATACCTTTTTAGTGTGAACCTTCTGTCGCCCTGTGTACTCCCCGGGCAGGTTGTTTTTGGATCATGTGCAGACACATGCCATCCACGCTTGAAAAGGAGCCTCCAGATGGACATCACCCGCGAAGACCTCAGCCTGTTCCTCAACGCCTGCACTGTGGCCACCTCCCAGAAGGAGTTTTACAGTTCAGAGACCGAGCAACGGGTGTCTTTGCGGTTCTTGCATGAGTACATCTGCGGAAATTACCGTTCCCTGTATGCACGCACCCTTGCTGCGGGCATCAACCACCACAACCAGAGCGAAGTGATTTTTCAGTTGCTCAGCTCTGGAAAACAGTGCCCAGAGGCTTTGCGCCCTCTGGAAAACCGCCTGATCACTGCGGCTCTGAAAGCCTTGCCTCCTCACCGTGCATGGAAATTGCTGCTGCGCTTGCAGGAAAGCCGGGTCAACAACCGCCGCACCCGCAAGATCACGCAGCATTTTCTGGAAAGCCGCAAGGACCTGCCTTTCGATGCGGTGAAGTACCGCCGCAAAGTGCGTGCAGCCATGCAACATGCTCACCTGAAACCCGAGGGTGAGGTGTCCCGCTTTGTCTTTGAGGGCATCAAGAAGCCCTTTGAGCACCCTTTGCTGGAAACCTACCGTCTGGCCCATTACAGCAAAGAGAAAATTTTTGACCTTCCGTACTCCATTGCAGAAGGTTTCGCTGCAAAGCACAACCTGAATCGTGCTGACTTTCTGAACCGCATCCAGAGCAAAATGACCGACCGTGAACGCCTGCGTTTGCAGGAAAAGAGCGCAGGACAGGTGGCTTTTGATCCTGCCCGGGTCAGCCTGACCGAGCTTTGTTCTTACCTGCTGGGCTTGCCTCTGAATGAACGCCGTGAAAGGGCCGAGAAGATGCACCTTTGGCTGCAACAGGCTGCCCTGTCTGCCTTGAAGCGGACAGGGCCATTGCCCTTGCCACACCACAAAGTCGCTGCGGTTCTGGACAACTCGTACTCCTCAAGCGGATCTGAGGTGAAGCAGAACCGTCCTCTGGCGGTGGCCCTGTCGGTGGATGCGTTGCTGCATGCCTCAGGTGGGGTGTATCAGGCGTTCTGGACCCGACCAGTGCAGGATCCCTTATTCACCCATGCCAGAGGCCAGACCTTCCTTGCAGAGCGTTTGCTGGATGCTCTGGAATGGGGGGCACAGACGGTTCTTCTGGTCACAGATGCCTGCGAGAACGATGTGCCCGGTGCCTTTGATCAGATCTACCAGGCCTACCGCAAAATGGGAGGCAAAGCCAGCATCATCCACCTGAACCCGGTTTTCGATGCCGAGAACTTTCAGGTGAAACCCCTCTCCAGAGACCTTCCGGCTCTGGGCCTCAGGGCAGGGGAGGAGTTGCCCACCGCTCTGGCGTTTGGTCAATTCAGCATCGGACAGAGCACTTTGCAGGATCTGGAGGCTTACCTGACCATCCGTGCCGAGAAACTCTTTGCCCTCACTGGTGGAGGTCCACAATGAACATTCCTGACACCCTCCATTTGCAGGGCTTAAAAGCTGCACCTTCTCAGGTGTATGGGGCGTTTCGTCTGGTTCCCCTGATCCGCGAGAAACCCTGTCTGGATGTGCGCCTGACCCCAGAGCGCTACCAGCAAGATTTCAGTCGGGTTGAGCTGGATGACCACACCGAATACTGGTCGTTCATTCCCCACGGATACCTGCTGAACTGGGCCAAAGGCAATGAAACGCAGGTCACGCTGGGCGCGCACTTGCAAAAAGGCACCCGCAAAGAGACCCTGAGCCACCTGACCCTGCTCAACCACCAGCGCATGGTGAAAAGGCAACACTCGCACGGAGTGCGTTTGCTTCCCCTGCACCTCAGCATGGAGGCTTTTCTGGCCTTTCATTTTGGAGGTCCAGACATCGCTTGGATGGAGTATTCCCGTTTTGCCAGACAATACGGCCTCGGGATGCGCAGTGAAAGGGCGGTCTCAGGACGTGCCCTCTACCTTTTTGAAGATGCCCTGCGCACCTTCGAAATCCATGAAGGGCAGGTGGGCGTACTGATTTACACCGCCGAAAAACTCGCCAGTGCTTTTGTGGTCCCCACCCCCGAGGATTACCGCTTGATGCACCGCACCCTGCTGGATGATTTTTACGGTGACCTGATTTACCAGTACGCCCTCTGGTCGGACAGTCAGGATTTGCGTCCTCACTTGCCTGTGGAAGGAAAAAAGGACCTTGCAGGCCTCCGTGATGCCTTGAGGCAGGCCAGAGCAGACTGGGCCGATTTCAGCACCCGCACCATGGGCGTGGATTTGCTGGGGCGTCCCATCTTCAAACAAACCATCTACAAGCCTGCCCAGTTGCGACTGGAGCGCTTCATGACCGACCTCAACCTGCAAAGCACCAACACCCTTGGGGAAAGACTGATCCGTCAGGATGGGGAAGTCCTGTACCTGAAAACCTTCCAACTGGGTGCAGACCAGACCAAAAGGGCCTACTGGTTGCAGCAACTCTCTGGGAACCAGTGGCACATTGAAAACACCGCAAAAAGCCTGAACCTCACTGCAGAAGATGTGGTCCGCAGCCTGCACCGGGTGGGATTTGGACATTTGCTCAATCCAGAGGTGCTCAAAAAGGCGATGAAAGGGAAGTGAGCAGAGGATACACCGCAGAAGGCAGAAGGCAGAAGGCAGAAGGCACTTCAAAAGTCAGTCTTGTCTGAACATCCTTTTGACGGTTCAAGATTGCCAAAGCATCAGCACAAGGAAAAGCCTTCTGCTTTCTGCCCTCTGCACCTTTCCTTCAAAAATCCCCTAAAATGTCCTCTATGGACTTCCTCAACGCCGAGCAGCTTCAGGCGCTCCGGGCTCCACTGCGCAGCAGTGAAACCTCTGAAATTCTGGAGCGTCTCAACACGTTGTTTCAACATGACTGGAGTTTGGAGTTGGAGGTTTTCAGTGTCGAGCACCCCACAGTGCGGGCACGCCTGAAAATCAAACACATTGTCAGGGATGGCCTTGGACAGGCAGATGGTTTGAAAGAAGCAGAACAGCAAGCCATTTCAAATGCAGCTCGACTGCTCGGGATGGGAACAGAAACCGATGTTCCCACTGTTTCCACAGATCAACCTTCTCCACTCCCAGAGAAACCCAAAGCCCACCAACACATTGATGACATGCTCGAAAAGTGCCGTGAGGCGGGATTGAGCAAAGAAGCTTTGCGGTACATCATCAACGGTTATGGAACCACAGTGGAAGAGAGCCGCCAGATTTACGTTTCCCTCAGGGAACTCCTGAAGAAACACGGTCACCATGCTTAAGGTGTATGCCATCGGAGATGTGCATGCCAGCTGGGGTTCGCTCTGGCGTGCCCTCAAGGCCACGCCCCTCATTGACGATCAGGGCAACCCCACAGCCCTGATGAAAACCGGGGATTACCAGATCATCCTGACCGGTGACCTGATTCATCCCAAAACCCTCATGGAGTACTCCATGATGACGGGCATTGATGGCTTTGACCCCGAGAACCCCCAGCACCTGTCCAGTGCTGCCCGTTCTCAAATCCGCGAACTGAACCGCCTGAAACGCACTTTTGATGCCTGTGAGGGGCACATGCACATTTTGCTGGGTAACCACGATGATGCAGCCCTGACCCACAAATTCAGTCTGGGCTCCGGGTTTGGCACCAAGCACAACGAATTTGACCCCAACAAAGGTGGCCGTGAATTCCCCGAGGAACTGCGCACCTGGATGGAAAGTTTCCCCAGAGAAATCATTGTGGGACGCACCCATTTTGGCCATGTGGGACCGATGCCCACCCATGCCATTTTCGATGAGTTCTTTTATTCCACCCGTGAACACAAAACCTGGTGGGAGAAATCCCCCGAGTGGGTTCAGATGTTCGGGTATGTGTTCGGGGTGTATGGACACACAGTCATGAAAGAAGGCATCCATCTGGACCCAGAAGAACGTTTTGCCATGATTGACGCTCTGGAAACAGGCCAGATCCTTGAACTGGGCTTTGGTCCTGACCTCTCCCAGAAGCCTGAAGTGCGGATCTTAAGCTTTAAAGCCTAAGGGTGTTGACAGAAATCCAGCAGTCATATATAGTTTTCTTCGCTGAAGGGCACGCCCGGAAGCGAGAGATGGTCCGGTAGTGTAGCGGTTAGCATAACTGCCTGTCACGCAGTAGGTCGCGGGTTCAAATCCCGTCCGGACCGCCATTTCGGCAAGGTAGCTCAGCTGGTAGAGCAAACGACTGAAAATCGTTGGGTCGGCGGTTCAAATCCGCCCCTTGCCACCAAATCCAAGAACAGGGTGAAAGCCCTGTTCTTTTGCTTTTGAATTTTGTGCAAGTTGCTCTGCCACCTTCTTTATTGCCATCCACAAGGTCATGTGGTAGACTACATGCCGTCTCGGGAGCCCATAAAGGTGTGCCAGACATCAAGCAAGACGCCAGCGTAGCTCAGGGGTAGAGCAACTGATTCGTAATCAGTAGGTCGTCGGTTCAAATCCGACCTCTGGCTCCAGAAGAAACACCCTCCCAGGTCAGGGAGGGTGTTTGCATTTGAAGGGGCACACAGATATCACCACTGGTTGCGGATTCTGCGATGGTGTTCCTGGTATTTGATCCAGAAGACCACCAAAAAGCTCAGGATGCTGGTGGTCAGGGCAGACACCCCTGTGGTCCAGAGGCTTCCTGTCAGCAAAAGTCCCACACCTCCTCCAACAATGCCTGCAGTGAGGATGTGATGCAGCCTTTTGCGGGTGCTGCGTTTTGCTCTGCGAAAAGCCTTGTCGTGAATGATTTGACTGGTTGCGGACAGGTCTGTTTGGTGTGTGGCACTGTTCTGGTGGGTGTCTGACATGTTCGAACCTCTGCGAGCATCTTAAGAGGCAGGGTGTTATCACACCGTTAACATGCAAAACGGTGTGTTGGTTTTCTCAAAGCCGAATGATTTCAGGGTGTTGATTCCAAATGGTTCTGCCATTTCAAGCATGGGCCCGGATTTGCAGGTCATGTTTTGTATGGTTTTTGTAAGAGTCTTCTGCATACAATCATTACAACAGCAATCTTGAGCAACCCGAGCACTCTTTCTCCTTCGTCAAGGTGGTGACCTCAACGTGAACATGATCTGGATTTCGCTTGGTCTGCTTTTCCTCGTCTTCGTTCTTCCCAGATGGATTGTGTTGTTGGAGTCCAGAGATTTGCAGGACCCTTCGGGGCTGCCTCAAAAGTGACGTTCCAGACCAAACCCCGACCTCTGTCGGGGTTTACCGTTTGCTGGCCCTGAATCCTGCTTTTTGGGCCTCAGTGGGTGTGCGGAAACACACCTCGGGATGGGTGCGTTTGTAATAAGCCCCAGTTGGCAAGTGATAAATCTTTTCTCCTGAACGGCTCAGGTTGCCTTTGATGGGATGGGTGACCGGGCAGGTGGTTTTGGATGCAGGAGGCACCCCCTGTGCCCCTGCCATTCCTGCTGCCAGGAGGATGGTGCTCCAGAATGTGCACATCCACAATTTGAACATCAAGGGTTGTCCAGTGCAGGAAAGATGTGGCCTTCTCCACGCAGGTGCATGATGGCCTGATTGACCACCGATTCAACAATGGTGTCCAGAGCAGCATTGGCCTCATGAAAGGCAATCACCTGTCCATGGTAAATGGCCTGAAATTCCTCAGGGTTTTTGCGTCTTTCGGGACCTTCATGTCCTTGAATGGCCCTGCGTCGGTTGGTGTTGTCTTTCCAGGCAAATTCCACATCCAGACTTTCCAGATAAGCCACCTGTTCAAAAAAATACGGACTGAGCAGGCTGCGCCAATTTTGTTTTTGCAGGTCCGTGATCATGTCTCATTGTACTGTCTCAGGGCAACTTCCCTATCGGGGGTGAGGGAATTCCCTTGAATATCCCCTCAGGGTAACCCCGGGGAATGTCTTACGGACCTGTAAGCGTTTTAAAATGGATCAACAGATTCCAGGCACCCCGCATTCGGCCCGAACAGGAGGCAGCAATGCAATACACAGGTCATTTTGCGTCATCAGCTCAACCTCTGGAAGATCCACAGAAATTGTTGCTGGCCCTTTCGCCTCACTCTGCAGAAATGCTGTTGCTGGGGATGGTGTTCCCTGTAGAAAAGATCAAAGCCCTCAAAGAAGCTGGCATTCCCCTCCGCTGGCAGCCCATGGGACCTTGTTACACCCTGCGAAGCTTTGAAGAAGCAGCCCAAACCGTGTTGCAGGCATTTCACTATTGAGGACATCAAACAAAACAGCCTTGCAAGACTTTGGGCAAGGCTGTCGGGGGCATGACCAGGATTCAGTGTTGTTTGACGTTCATGGGTCGGGAATGGGCGCGCTTCTGGAACATTTCCACTGCCAGTAAGACCAGATAGAAGATGGCGGTGCCAACCACTGGTGTAGCGAGGAGCAGAATCAGGTTTTCCATATCTCACAATAGTCCCTTCACCTGAAGTCAAAAAGTCATAAAAACTGCACATTTGATTCACTGCCCATGATTCACTCATTGTTTCTTTTTGAGGGGGGCTTTTGACAGGTGCAATTGTGTTCCAGAGAGGGTTTTATTGCATGCTTTTTACAGCTCATAAACAACTTGAACATGATGTTGTTGATGCTCAAAGCACTCTCTCAGGGAAAACCCCAGAGTCCTTTGCAATCCGCTTCTCATGGAGACGGTGACATAATGTTCCATGACCCTTGCATTTGCCGATCTGTTGTCCAGTCCAGCATTTTTGAATGACCCTTATCCGGTTTATCGGGACCTGAGAAACCATGCACCTGTGCTCTGGTATTCCCACAGCGGGGTGACGGGTGGAATGTGGTTTGTCAGTCGCCATGAAGATGCCGAAATGGTCCTCAAAGACCAGAGGTTCACCAAAGACATCGCCAAAGTGACCCCCATGCAGCGCCAGATGGGTGCCCACATGCTGGACGCCGATCCACCAGACCATACCCGCCTGAGGGGTCTGGTCAGTCAGGCCTTCACGCCCAGAGTGGTGGCCGCTCTGGAACCCAAGATCCGCAACATCACCGAAGAACTGATGTCATATGTCCAAAAAGGGGAAGACTTCAGCCTGATTGAAGGGCTTGCCTTTCCTTTGCCCATCATCGTGATTGCCGAACTGCTGGGGGTGCCAGACAAAGACCGCCACCTGTTCCGTGAATGGTCAGCGGCCCTGATTGATGGTGCAGACATCCTGACCGTCACCGATCCTGCTGTGGCCCAGAAAGCGCAGGCTGCCATGGGCAGCATCTTCAAGTACTTCGATGACCTGATCAAGGTGCGCAGGCATGACCTGCAAGACGACCTGATCAGCCTGATGATCTCTGCTGAGGACCAGCAGGGCAAACTGACCCATGGTGAAATCCTGTCTTCTTGCTTCCTGCTTTTGATTGCTGGGCATGAGACCACCATCAACCTGATTGGCAACGGCTTTCATGCCCTGAGCCAGCACCCAGAGCAGTTGGAGGTGCTGCAAAGCCGTCCAGAACTTTTGTCCAATGCTGTAGACGAACTGCTGCGTTTTGATGCTCCAGTGCAAAGGGCCACCTTCCGGGCTGCGCTGGAAGACCTTGAAATCGCTGGAACCCCCATCCAGAAAAACCAGCAGGTCTCTGTGATGATTGGCTCTGCCAACCGCGATGAACGGGTTTTCACCAACCCTGACCGTCTGGACGTGACCCGCACGGCCAGCAAGCACCTCGGGTTTGGTCGGGGGATCCACTTCTGTCTGGGTGCGCCTCTGGCCAAACTGGAAGCCCAGATTGCTTTCGAGCACCTGCTGCCTCTGGGCCTTCCCGAGATTCGCCATGTGCAGCGCAGACCCAGCACCATGTTCAGGGGCTTCCACGACCTGACTGTGCGCTGGAAGTGAACCTCAAAAGATCAAAACCGCAGAAAGGACCTCATGTAGAGGTCCTTTTTCCTTGCTGTGTTTCACTCTGGAATGTTGCCCAAGATGCCCTTCTCAACTCAGGGTCAGCCCGAGTTTCTTGATGTACTTTTCAGAGAGGTCGCCATCGCGGTACTGTGCCCCTGCCCCCTGAAGTTGCAAATGGGACAGTTCTTGAACGCCCACTTCCAGACCATGCACGCTGGGCGGGATGTACGCGTAAATGGTGCGCCAGACCCGAGAATCCCACACGGATTTGCGGGTGCTGCGGTTCACAATGCCGATGTCTGCGGCCAGACCGTACTGGTGCATGCTGCGCAAACGGCTGCCATCAAAACTGGTCACCCACCGCTGGGGGCTGTTCTCCGAAAACAGTTTTTTCTGGCGGGCTTTGCTGCGACGGGTTTCCAGCACCTTGAATTCGTACTGGGGAAACTTTTGCTGCACAGCATGCAGCCAGCTTTCCAGATGTTCTCTGAACTCGGGATGAAGCGTTTCAAGACTGCTGACTTTCTGGGCTTTCATGCGTCTCTCCTCCAGTACAGCAAAGATGTGGATGTTCTTTCATTGTGCAGCAAGAGGGAAGCGAATAAAAGGTGCATGGACGCAACCAGATAGGGTCAGCCTAAAGTCTGACTTTTGGCATGTCACTTGAAGAAGCGTTCAGCCATCAGCCATCAGCTTTCAGGAAAAAGCTCACCAAAAGGCTTTTGCGAACAGCAAAGTAAAAAGACACAAACGGAAAGCCACTCAGACTTTCCGTTCAAAAGGCAGCCAGAAAACTGTCCTGATTGCTGACGGCTGATCGCTGACGGCTGATGGCTCTTGGTGTTGGCATGGCCTGAC
>NZ_JQKG01000063.1 GCF_000745915.1 Deinococcus misasensis DSM 22328 | reverse complement strand
CCCAGTCGAGCACACAGGCTTGAAAGTGCGTAGGGTCGAGCCTGGCGAAGACCCGATTGAAGGTGTCATGGGAGGGTATACCGGTGTGGAGGTCCAGGAAGCTTGAGAGCCAATCCCGTTTGAGTTCCCCAAAATCCTCCATGTCATAGAAGCTGTCTGCATCGCTGAGCACAGCACACAGGGCAATGACGATCACGTTGATGAGGGGTTGATTGAGCCCTCGGTTTGTCCGGGGATCAGGGAGCTCAGAGAAGTGCTGGACTGCGAGTTTCAGTTGCTCGGGGTTCATGTCTTACCTTAACCCCTTCGCGACGTGCGTCACCCCTGGCAAAAACTGAGGGGGACTGGTGTTCAAGGGCTTGATCTGTTACCGTTAACATATTCTCAACAGCACCTCAGGAGGAACGCATGCACATCAGCACCTATGCAGCGAGCACCCACAGTTCGGCCCAGGCCGTCTGGCAACTCTGGAGCAACCCACAACACTGGCCCCTGTGGGATCCTGCGGTGGAGCGACTGGAATTCAGTGGCCCCTTCAGGCAGCATGTCAAAGGCACCCTCACCTACAAAGATGGCCGGCAAGTGACCCTTGAGGTGGTTTCCTGTCACATGCTGGAAAGCCTGGTGGTCAGCATCCCTTACCTGAGAAACACCCAGTTGATCGTCAAGCGCACCCTCACCCGGGATGGGGATTTGTGGGCCTTCGAGCAGGAAACCAGCCTGCAGGGTGGCAAACTGGATTTGCTGTTCTTGCGGGGCAAAAAGCCCGAACTGCTGGAAGCCAGCGGCGTGCAGATGGACCGCATGTTCAAGATGCTGGAAGAAGGCCTGAAAACCAGTGATGAAAAGTCCGCAGCGGGACGCACCCAGCAGGGATTCTGAACCGATTTTCCTCGCCACACTCGAGGAGCATCTGATGGTCTCTTTTGCGTAGGGCTGGGCAGAAAAGAATTTGTCATTTGATTTTTCAGTTGAGCTGACCTTGTTTTGTGGCGGTCAGCTCAACCACCACAGGTGGATTCGCAGGTCGGTACCCATGGTCCAGAAAGGAGGCATTGACGGAAATCCGTCCACCTTCCACCACCTGACCATACCCCTCGTGAATGTGCCCGAAAACATGCAGTTTTGGACGCAGTCGAAGGTCCAGAGCCTCCTTCAGTTTCGGGCAACCGACGTGCTCACCTTCCGGCAACACCCGGTCCAGTGTCCCGAGAGGAGGACCGTGCGTGATCAGCACATCGGTGTCTTCTGGGATGAGGTCCCAATGGCGAACAATCACCCATGGACCGCGGTTGAAGGCCCAGTCAAAAAAAGTGGGTGTGATCGGTGAACCCCAGAACTTCACCCCTTCCAGCGTGATTTCTTGATCCTCCAAGTAGATCACGCTGTCAGGCACCATGGCTCGGGCTTTCTTGCGGCGTTTCTCAAAGATGAAGTCGTGGTTTCCTGCAATGAAGATTTTGTGTGGGTGGGGTTGTGCAGCAAACCAATCCAGAAAAGATTGGGTTTCGGCGACATGGCCCCGCATCGAAAAATCCCCGGCGTGAACGAGCACATCGCCATCAGGAAGTTTCAGTTGCTCATGCTGGTTGTGGGTGTCAGAAATGCAAATGATTTTCATGAGGGGCCTCTGGGGGAAAAATTGTTTTGCAGGTTTGAAGGGAGGGGAGAACCCCCCTCAACTGTGTTGGACATCTTAGCCAGACCGTCAATGGAGTGCAAGGTTGAGGTGAATGGAGCCCTTCCAGTGAAAGTTCAACTGGCGTCCTTAAAGGTACGGTGGTCCCAGTAAGCCTGGGTGCGGAGGTGCTTCTCCCAGGTGGCCCTTGCAAAGTCCAGATGCTCCACTTTCACCACGTCAGCCTGCTGGATTTCCCAGAGGGTGCCCTGCAACCACATGGTTTTGGGGTTTTCAGACGCATAGACATGCTTGAGGCACCAGGAAAGGTCGGTGATGCGCCACCATGTGTCCCGGATCAAGCTGGTGCGGCTGGGATCAAATTGGGGCAGATCGCCGATCAACCCTTCGTAGTGCAGCTCTTCTTCTGATTCGAATGCGCAAAGGGGACGGTTGTTCAGGCAGGTGTGCCAGGCATGAAAATCCGACACCAGAACCCGCTCCTCTGGGACCTCCAAGGTCAACAGCACATGCCCTTTGTAGCGACGGGTGGGTTTTCTGCCCCCATAACGTTTGCCTGACCTTCCGCGCACCCACACCCACATGGGGCAAGTGCACTGAGATGGAGGGGAGCCCAGTTGCTCTGTCATCATGTCTCTGAGGACGTCATAGGCATGAACAAAATGTCGGTCCACATACCGTCTCTCGCCCCTGAGGACCCCCTGCATTTGCAGGACTTCGAAAGCCTCAAGGCTCTGGTAAGACCAGACTTTCATGTGCACCTGCCTGATTTTTGCATGCAAGAAGTGTACAGAGGCAAGGTGACCAGAGCATCCTGCAAATGGCGGATCTGCCAGATGTGCAATTCAACGGATTGCGAGTTTTTTGCACTGAGCAGCACGTTCAAGGGTTAAGGCATGCATGCCAGTTTTGCGCCCAGTTTCCATGAAAGTTCCTCCAGTGAGCCTTCCCTGTCGATTGCGCTTCAGGGTATGCCATTTTTGGAAGTCATTCTTGCTGCATGACCACCACTTGGGCATGTGTTGTGGTCTCTGGATGACAGAGGACGCTGAAGTGGCGGAACGCCAGACGCAGGTCGTGGCAGAGGGCAGAACGCTGGAAGAAATGTTGACTCCCTTTTGGCCGTGGGTGATTGAAGGTTGGCTTTACATGCTTTGCATGCAAAAGCCTTAAAATGTAAACATGCATCAAATGAAAGCCTTTTGTTTCACCAGAGGTTTTTGATGGATTGCCCACACCACAGCAGGATTCAACGGGTGATCACTTCCTTCTGAAATGGAGCCTGACATGCGACCCACACACAACCTCACCATCCAGGACATTGCACAGAGAGCCGGGGTGTCCACAGCAACGGTTTCCAGGGTGCTCAACGGGAACGCCAAAGTGAATCCCGACAAAGTGGCCCGCGTGCGGCAAGTCATCGAGGACCTCGGGTACAAAGCCAACCCCTTTGCCAGAAGCCTGCTCACCGATCACCTCAAAACTGTGGGTGTCCTGGTGCCCAATTTGCGCGATGAGTTTTACGGCATGATTGTCAATGCGATTGAACGCCGCCTCTACGACCATGGTTTGCACATGATGTGCTCTCTGGGACACGATGACCCTGACAAGGAACTGGATGCCATCAAAACTTTCCAGAGCCGCAACCTCGATGCTTACATCCTGTTTGCGGATTTGATTTCCGATGAGGTGATTCTGGACCTCATGGACAAGCAGGTGCCTCTGGTGCTGCTCAACCGTTTCATTCCCGAGGCAGGTCCATACTGCTTGTACATCAACAACGAGATGGGCGGGTATCAGGCCACCCGTCACCTGCTGGACCTCGGGCACACCCGCATTGTGCACATCACCGGTCCACTGAACCGTCCAGACACCCTCGGGCGGTACACTGGGTACATCAAAGCCTTGCAGGAAGCGGGCATCCCAGCAGACCCAGCCTTGTTTTTGTCCACCTCGGAGAGCGATTGGGGAGAGGTGGAAGGGGAGAAGCTCATGAACCGCCTGCTGTCCAGAAGCCGTTTCACAGCGGTGTTCGCGGCCAACGACTGGCTGTCTCTGGGGGCCATCAAGGCGCTCAAAGGGGCGGGCTTGCGGGTTCCAGAAGATGTTTCTCTGGTGAGTTTTGACGACCGCACTTTTGCCCGGACCACCTTGCAGGGCCTGACTTCGGTGTATTTTCCCTGTGAGGAGCTTGGCATGCAGGCTGCAGATCTGGTGGTGTCTTTGCTCAAAGGGGAGGAACCGGTGCAGCAACCACCTTTAAACACCCATCTGGTGGTGCGGGCATCCACAGTGCCTGCACCGGCCCTCAAGCCCCGGGGTCACACCTGAAGATTTTCAAAACCCAAATGGAAAGGTCAGGGATCAACTCCCTGACCTTTCCATTTCAGAACCGTTCAAACCCGGTTTACTTTTTCAGGTAAATTTTGGTGAGGTCAAAAGAACCGGCCTGATTGTCGGTGCGCAGACCAGCTTTGCCCTGTGTGAAGCTGCTGTCGGTGCCGCCTCCCAGGAGGTTCCAGCCGTACCAGTCGGCCACGTAGGCTTTCAGGGCGGTGCCTTTCATTTCGAAGCGCAGCCCATACCAGGTGCCTGCCGAGAAGTCAAAAGGTCCAGTGGCGATGAGGGTCCAGTTGCCGTTGAGGTTTTTGTAGATGTTCCAGGTGTTGCCACTGCCCGTGCGTTTGAGTTCCAATTGGTAGAAGTTGGTGGCGTTCTGCACCCGTCCCAGCAGGCCGATGCTGCCGTACTGGTTGTCTGAGTAGACGTAACTTTCCACCACGTAGTCTTTCCAGGTGGTTTGTCCGGTGGTGGTGATGTGGGCTCCGTATCCGTTTCCTTGTTGGTATTCGCGGGAACGGCCCCCGGGTTGCTGCACACTCCAGTTGCCACTCAGGGCGGTCCAGTTGGGGGCACTCCAGGATTCGTAATCGTCAAATTTCAGCAGGGTTTTGCTGTTTGTGCCAGTGGCGGTGTCAATGGCAAAAGGGGTGTCGCTGTCCAGAGAGGGGATGTCTCCGTTGAAGGTGAGGGGCTGCCAGACGTAGGTGGAGCGGGCCAGGTCGTTGGGTCCTTTCCAGCGGTCCCCCATGTACAGGTAGGTGGTGCCAGAGGTGCCTTGCACGGTCAGCACGTAGGTGGTCTGGGAGTCCCAGGTGTTGGTGCTGGTGGGTGCGAAGTACTCGGGTGAAGTCCAGGGACCGGCCAGAGAGGTGGCATATTCGTAGTGGTTGTTGTTGGTGCCCCATCCGGTGGTCTGGGAAGTCATCAGGTAGTATTTGCCGTTTCTTTTGAAGATGGCGGGGGATTCACGGTTGTTGATCCATGAGCCGTCCATGGAGATGACTTCTTGTGCGACGTCCATGTAATCAGGGGTGAGTTTGAAGATGCGCAGGGGGTTGTTCATGTCGGTGGAGGCGATCAGGTATCCGGTGCCGTCATCGTCTTTGAACAGGGTCATGTCGCGGCTGGCGTGACCGAGGGGACGGAAGCTCTTGACGTAGGTGTAGGTTCCGCAAACGGTGTCGCTGGTCGCGATGCCCACATGGGCAAAGCCATAATTTGAGCTGTCATGGTGGAAGTACATCACGTATTTGTTGGTGGTGTTGTTGAAGACAATTTTGGGCCGTTCCACGATTTCGCTGGTGGTGACCGCTCCGGGGGTGAAGATGGCTTTTTCAAAGGTCCAGTTTTTCAGGTCAGTGGAGGAGTAACAGTTGACCCCTTTGAAGAGGCTGGAGTTGTGGGATTTGTCTTCGCCGATCCAGTAGTATTTGCTTCCCACTTTGATCATGCCGCCACCGTGGGCTTCGATGGTGTTTCCTGCGGTGTCTTTCCAGACTTCACCGGAGTTGATGTAGCCGGACAGTGCGTTGGCTTCGACGTCGAGATTCAAGTTGCTTGGGACTTGCGTTCCGCATCCGGTGATCAGGGCAAGGGTGAGCAGGGGCAGGGCCATCAGTGAAGGGTTGCGCATGAAAATCCTCTTTCTGTGGAAACACTTGAGCGGTGCACCGTGGGGCTTCAGGGTGCATGGGATGGCTCAGTCACGTTCAGCAGAACGCGTCTGTGGGCCAGAGCGAGGGGGAACCGTGACCTAGAAGGTCACAGGGGCAAACGGGTTGCGTTTCGGTGTCTGTAATGTTAAGTCTTGATGAGTCAGATGTCAAGCACTTTTGTAAAAACCAATCACGGCATCTCGAAGAATTAAGGCTTTTCGTTTTGGAGACGTTGAAGGTCAATTCTCGCCAGTGTCTTTTGCGCCTCATGCTGGATAGGCTTTTTTTATGGAATGTTTGCTTGAAGAACTTACAAATGTGCATCTTGTGCTGCCTTGACGCACCATGGGGAAAGCGTTATATTCAAAGCACTCTGTAAAATCACATCAAGCATCCAGAAATTCTGGGATTTATGTGAAAATACGCATCAGAGGGACCCCGAATGCATCGGCGGTCCATTCAGGAGCACCCATGATCAAAACCCACACCCTCCTTGGCGGTCTGACCCTGCTCATGATCGGCTGCAACCAGACTGCACCCCTCACAGAAGAACCCCCCCTTCCACAAGCCACCGGAAGTGCCATCATCGACACCCGGGTGCGATACCAGACCTTTCAGGGATGGGGCACCTCTCTCGCATGGTGGGCCAACGTGGTCGGCGGCTGGTCCGACACCAACCGCAACCAGATCATGGACCTGCTTTACGGCCCGAGCGGCCTGAAATTCAACGTCGCCCGCTACAACCTCGGGGCAGATGCACCAGACAACGTGTGTCGAAGCCAATTGCGCCCCGGCGGAAACGTCCAGAGCTTTGCCATCAGCCTCGGGGTGTACGACTGGACCCGTGACGCCAACCAGCGCTGGGTGCTCAAAGCTGCCCAGACCCGCGGAGCCAACCTGCTGGAAGCCTTCTCCAATTCTGCCCCCTCATTCATGCTGGAAAACCACTGCACCGCCGGAGCCACCCAGCCCGCCTACGACAACCTGCGCCCCGACATGTACACCGCCTTCGCAGATTACATCGCCACCGTTCTCCAGCACTTCAAAAACACTGAGGGGGTCACTTTCACCACCGTTGACCCCCTCAATGAACCCGACAGTGGCTACTGGTTCTCGGGCGGTGGACAGGAAGGCATGAACGTCAGCCGGGCCGAGCAACCCAAAATCATCAATGAAGTGGCAACGGCCGTGCAACAAAAAGCCCTGCCCACCCTGATCAGTGCCATGGACACCACCAACATCGACCTGACCAACACCGAATTCAACAGTTACCCTGACACCGTCAAAAACCAGATCAGCCAGATCAACACCCACGCCTATCAGGGCAGTTACCGCAGCGTCCTGAGAAACACTGCTGCCCGGTACAACAAAACCCTCTGGATGTCCGAATACGGCTGCTGCAACGCCACCAACACCACCGCCAACCAGCTGAGCACCGCCCTCGACCTCGCCACCACCATCAAAAAAGACCTCAACGACCTGCAAGCCAAGGCGTGGGTGTACTGGCAGGCCGTGGAAAACAACGACGGCACCTCTGGCACCAACCACACCTGGGGGCTCATCAAAGCCAACTTCCTGAGTGGCGAAAGTTACACCCTCACCAAGGCCTATTACGCCATGGGGCAATTCAGCAAATTCATCCGGCCTGGCGCACAAATCCTGCCGATCAGCCACCCCAACATGCTGGCCGCCCTCAACAGCAACAACCAACTGGTGGTCGTCGCCATCAATTCCTCCAGCACTGCCAGTGGTGTCACCCTCAACATGAACGGGTTCACCACCCTTGGCACCACGGCGAAAGTCTACCGCACCTCTGGCACCGAAAACCTGCTGGCCCTGAAAAACCAGAGCATCAGCAACAAAAGCCTGATCCTCAGCCTGCCTGCCCAGTCCATCACCACCTACGTGGTGGACACTGCCGTGGCTGCCGCACCCACCAACACCGTCACCTCTGGTCAGAGCTACAAAATCCTCAACAAGCACAGCTGGAAAGCCCTTGACGTGCTGGGGGCCTCCACCAGCGACAGCGCCAGCATCGGTCAGTACGACGACAACGAAGGCAACAACCAGCGCTGGATTTTCACCGACCTTGGCAACGGGTACTACAAGATCACCAACAAAAACAGCGGTAAAGCGCTCGATGTGTCCGGGGCCAGCACCAGCAACGGCACCAACGTCATCCAGTACACCTACTCTGGAGACAACAATCAGCAGTGGCAATTGCAAAGCACCGGCAATGGGTACTTCAAAATCATCAACAAAAACAGCGGCAAACTGCTTGATGTGAATGGACAGTCTCTGGACAATTCCGCGACGGTGCTGCAATGGGAAGACAACCTCGGGGACAACCAGCAGTGGATGGTCATCCGCGCAGATTGAGCTGGATTTGATGAAAGGAAGGGACCTCAAGGTCCCTTCCTTTTGGTTTTCGGAGGTTGAGAGAAGCAGCGAGCAGATCTCTGGCCACCTCGCAAGCCCGTGACCCACAGCAGTTGCATGTCAAAAGACCTCTGGAATTCCAGAGGTCCTTGTGGTTTGTGGTCTTCAGCCTTTGACGCTGCCCCCTGCCACGCCAGCGACAATGTGCCTCTGGGCTGCCACGAACAGGATCAAGAATGGCACAGTGGAAATCGCAGTGCCCATCATGATGCCGCCCCAGGAAACACGGTTCAGACCCACCAGTGTCCCCAGTGCCACAGGAATGGTGTAAGCATCTTTGTTGTTCAGCACCAAGAGGGGCCACAAATAATCGTTCCAGCTGGACAGAAACAGCAGGATCGCCAGTGCAGCCAGAGCAGGACGCACCACTGGCAGGGCGATCTGCCAGTACACCCGCCATTCACTGGCCCCGTCAATGCGGGCTGCGTTCAGCAGGTCATTGTGCACGCTCTGGAAGGATTGGCGCATGTAAAAAATCCCCATGGTGTTGGCCAGCCCCGGCAGGATCACCGCCCAGTAGGTGTTGGTCAGTTTGAAATTGCTGGCCATCAGGATGTACTGCGGGATGATGGTCACAAAGGCAGGAATGGCCAGCGTGGCCAGAATGATCCCGAACCAGAAGTTTTTGCCTGCAAAGTCGTACTTGGTGAACGCAAAACCCGCCATGCTGGTCAGGAGCAAACTGATGGTGGTGTAGAGCACCGCGATCCCCACCGAGTTGAGCATGGCCCTGAGGAAATTGGTGTCGGCCTGCAAATTCTGGAAGTTCTGGACTGCCTCTGTGCCGAACCACACGGCTCCAGAGTAAATGCCGTTGTCCGGTTGGGTGGCGTAAACCATCATCAGGTAAAGCGGAGCCAGAAACAAAAAGGCTCCCAGCGTCAAGAGCAGATGAAGTCCCACGGCTGGAAGCACATTCTGGGTGCGCTGGCGGGGCCTCGGGGTGGATGCGGTGATTTTGCTTTGGATGCCCATGGTTCAGTCCCTCCCCAGCAGTTTGAGTTGAATCCAGCTCACGATGGCCCCGAGGATCGCCACCCCGTATGCGATGGTGCTGGCGTAACCGAAGTTGAAGCTTCTGAAGCCCTGTTGGTACAGGTAGGTCCCGATGGTCATGGTGGCGTTGCCGGGTCCGCCAGCGGTGATCAGGGCAGGCTCGGTGAACAGCTGCAAGGTTCCGAACACCGACAGCACCAGCGTGAACAGGATGCTCGGGCGCATCAGGGGCAGGGTGATTTTCCAGAAGGTGGTCCACTTGCTGGCCCCATCAATCGCAGCAGCTTCATACACTTCACTGCCGATGGATTGCAGCCCAGCCAGCATGATGATGGCGTTGTATCCCGTCCAGCGCCAGGTCATCGCCAGCATGATCACAGTCATGGCGGGGGTGGCCTGATTGAGCCAGTCTACCGAAGGCAAACCCAGCCCGTTGAGGCCCTGATTCACTGCGCCGTACTGGGTGCTGAAAATCAAACGAAAGATCGCAGAGTAAGCGGTGGTGCCGACCACCAGAGGGGCGAAAAACGCGAAGCGGTAAAACCCTTTGGCTTTCAGCATGTCTGAATTCAGGGCAACGGCCAGTCCCAGAGAGAGGGCCAGCATGACTGGAACCTGAACCACCATGATCAGCAAGGTGTTTTTCAGGGCCGTGAAGAAAAAAGGATCAGCGAAAAGTCTCGTCCAGTTTGTGAAGCTGAAAGCAAAACCCAAAGTGCGGGAGTCGTCAAAAGAGTCCAGCAGGCTGCGAATCAGGGGGTAAGCCCAGAACAGCAAAAAAATCAGCAGGTACGGTAACAGAAAACCATAAGGGGTCAGGTTTTGCCTGAGGCGAAGCATGCGTTTGCCCTCCTTGAAACAGCCGCTCGGGGTGTGAGGCACCCGCTGCATCCGCAAAAATGCAGCAGGCACCCTGAAAGAAGTGAATGGAAATGGGCTTTACTTGGCGATGGGGAGTCCGGTGATGCCGCTGATCTGCTTGGCAGCAGCATCCAGAGCTTCCTTGGCGGTTTTGTACTTGCCAGAGATGAAGTCGGCCTGGGTGACCACCATCACCTGACGGGCCTCCTGGAAGAACTGGGTGCCACGGGCAGCAGGCACGTCACCGAGGGTGTCGAGAATGGTCTTCCAGACTTTCTGGTTGCCCCAGTACTTCTGGCCTTGTGCAACGTAAGGGTCTTTGGCGGCACTGAGCAGGGAGGGCACCAGACCATACTGCTTGAGCATGGCGATTTGACCTTCGTTGGTGGCCAGAGCATGCTCAATGAAGGCGTAAGCGGCTTCTTTGTTCTTGCTGCTGGCAGGCAGGGCCAGAGCGGAACCCCCGAGGTTGGCTGCACGCACGCCACCTTTTTTCGCTGCGGGCATGGGGTACACGCCCCACTTGCCGCTCAGCTCTGGAGCGTTGCTGCGGATGGTCCCTTCGTACCATGCGCCGAACATCGAGGTGGCAATGTCGCCTTTCTTGAATGCGGTGATCTGGCCGCCCCAGTCGCCCACCGTGAGGAGTTTGGCGTCCAGCAGCTTTTTGATGGTGTTGAGGGCATCCACACAGCCTTGCTGGTTGATGGTCACTTCAGAGGCTTCATTGTCAAAGTAGAAGCAGCCATTCTGGTTGGCCAGCATGCGGAACCACTCGTCGTCGCTGCCGTTGCCAATCACGCCCATTTTGACTTTGCCGCCAAACTTGGCGTTCACTTTCTGTCCGGCTTTGATGAAGTCGTCCCAGGTTTTGATGGCAGAAACGCTGACCCCGGCCTCTTTGTAGAGGTCACGGCGGTAGAACATCACCACAGGGCCGGAATCCCAGGGCATGGCGTAACGCTTGTTGCCGACGGACAGTTCAGTCCATTTGAAGGCAGGGAAACTCTTCAGGTATTTCCCTGCGCCCAGAGTGGTGAGGTCGATAAAGCAGTTGGGGAAGCGGGCCCAGAACACTTCGGCTTCACCGTTTTCCACGCTGTAGACGTCAGGGAGGTCAGCTCCGCCAGCGGCGCATCCTGCGAGGCCACGGTCATAAACGTTCTGGTTGCCCAGGTCCACCACTTTGACTTTGACGTCAGGGTACTTCTTGTTGAAGCTGGGGATGGTGGCTTCGAGGGCTTTGGCGGCCACGTCCCAACTCCACACGGTGATTTCACCTTTGGGGGCGGCAAAGGCACCACCAGCAACGAGGGCCAGGCTGAGCATCAAGGGGTTTTTCATTTCGGTTCCTTCTTTCCTGATTTTCCCGAGGAGGGGGCTCCTCTTGAGGGCTTAGGGGGCAACGGTGACGGGTTGGGGCTGCAAGATGGCAACACCACGTGCAGCAAGGAAAAGTTCACTCTGGTGGGAGGGACCACCGAGCAGGTCCGTGTGTGGTTCAGGCAGGGTGACCGTCTGAGGGGTGGGGTGGTGGTTCAAGAGGAACAGGGTGCCGTCTTCCCAGCGCACCACCTCGATGCCCTCTGGCACCTGAAGGGGGGCTTTCACCTGTGCGGTTTTCAGCACGGTTTTCAGGAACTGGTGCATGCTGTCAGCCTTCAGCTGGGTGGCAAGGTGGTAAGCCTGTCCCAGGCCGTGGTTGTGGCGGGTGATGGCTGGAGAGTGGGGGTAAAGTTCATGGGTGAAGTGGGCAAGTGGGGTGGCCCCTTGCAACTCCACGTCTTCGCTCCAGTGGGAGGCGTGGAGCCCGTTGTCCAGCAGCAAAGCCTCCTCGGGATCATGACCCGAGAATTCCCGGATGCGGATGCCCAGCACGTCACACATCAACGGGTTGTAACTGCCGTGCCGGGTGGCGGCGTGAATGTGGTCGTTCTGGTCGGTGATGCCACTGAAGTACCCCATCACCAGATGCCCACCTTCTTTGACATACTGCCGGAGGTTGGCAGCGGCGGTTTCGCTGAGGATCGGCAAACTGGGGGTGAGCACCAGTTGGTACGGGCTCAGGTCGTGGTAGGAGGTGACCAGATCGGTGAGGATGTTCTCTTTCCAGAGCGCCTGATGGTAGCACTGCACCTGATCGAGGAGTTTCAGGTGGTTGTGGGTGTGGGAGTCCTGCTCAAGGGCCTGCCAGCTGTCCCAGTCGATGATGATGGCGACTTTGGCTTTCATCTGGGGCTTGAGGGTGGGCAGGGCTTTGAGTTCCTGCCCGAGGCTCTGGATTTCCTGCCAGATTCTGGAGGAAACCCCGGTGTGGGGCACCATGCCTGAGTGGTATTTTTCGGCGCCAGCTTTGCTTTGACGCCACTGGAAGAACATCACCCCTTGCGCTCCACGGGCGATCATGCTGTAACTCAGCAGGCGCATCTGTCCGGGGCGTTTGGGCTGGTTGATGGCCCTCCATTGCACCTGACTCGGGGCCTGCTCCATCAGGATCCACCCTTGTCCGTCCCGCAGGCTGCGGGCCCAGTCGGCTTGCAGGGCAGTGTCTTGGGGTGCGTTTTGCTGCGCAGGATCAGGGTAGATGTCGATGGACACCACGTCCTCGGTGGCGGCCAGAGCCCTCTGGTTGACGGCCCTACTGATCCCCAGGAAGTTGGTGTTGACGGGAAGGTGGGGGGTGATTTCCCGCAGCAGGTCCACTTCCATTTGCATGCATTCCTGAATCATGTCGCTGGAGAACCTGCGCCAGTCCAGCACCTGCGTGGGGTTGGGGAAAGCAGGCATCATGCGGGGGGGCTGGATGTGTTCCCACTGGTGGTAGGTCTGGCTCCAGAAAGCGGTGCCCCACACCTGATTGAGGGTCTGCAGATCGCCGTAACGGTGTCGCAGCCAGCCTCTGAAGGCCTGAGCGGTGCTTTCACTGAAACACTCTTGAATGTGACAGCCGTATTCGTTGTTGATGTGCCACATCACCACAGCGGGGTGTTTGCCGTAACGTTCCGCCAGTTGACGCACCAGTCGGGCGGCTTTTTCGCGGTAAATGGGGCTGGCCGGACTGTACTGCTGTCTGGACCCGAAGCCGTAGACGGTCCCCTGTGCGTTCACCGGGAGGGTCTCGGGGTAGGTGTGGGCCATCCATGCCGGGGGAGAAGCCGTGGCGGTGCCGAGGTTCGCCTGAATGCCGTGCTGGTGCAGCAGGTCAAGGAGGAGGTCCAGCCACTGAAAGTCAAACACACCTTCCTGAGGTTCGAGTTTGCTCCAGCCAAAAATGCCAATCGAGACGAGATTGACTCCAGCTTGCTGCATCAGTTGCATGTCTTTCAGCCAGAGGTCTTCGCTCCATTGTTCGGGGTTGTAGTCCCCTCCGTAGAGGATGTGGGGTCCGGGAAGGGTTGGGGATTGGGGCATGGGTTCTCCTGACTTCTGCAAAATGAGATCAGATCTCTGAAATTGTTGCCTTTTTTGTATCTTGTTTCATAGCGAGTATAGGCTTTTCAGGGATCTCCGTCAAGTCTGCCAATAAAACATTGTTCTGAAAGAGATTTATCTAGTGTTCAGGTTAAAACCCTTCTGGTTTATTCAGATAAATTTGATCAAATTCAGAGAAAAATACAAAATTCTGGTAAAATTTGATCAAATGAAAACCTGCCAGCATCACCCAAGTTGCACCATCCAAGGGTCCCTGATTGACCTGCACAGGAAAACTTCCCCATGAGTCCCCCTCAACCCACCATCAAAGCCGTGGCAAAAGTGGCAGGCGTCTCTGCGGCCACTGTTTCACGGGTGATCAACGGCACCGCACAGGTGCAAGCTGCCAAAGTGGAAAGGGTGCATCAGGCCATGCTGCAACTGGGGTACCGCCTCCCTTACCTGAGCGCCCAGAAAAACGCTCAGCACAACAAAAGCACCATCGGTGTGCTCTTGCCCAGCCTGCAAGAAGAAGCCTGTGCCACCCTTGCGCACCACCTGCAACGCAGGCTGCATGAAATGGGCCACCAGATGATCTGCCTGGTGGGCAACGATGACCCTCAACTGGAAACCGAAGCCCTCCAGACCTTCCAGCACCAGTCTCTGGGGGGGTGCGTGGTGTTCCCGAGGGCCCTCAGCGATGAAAGCCTGCTGTGCCAGATGCCCACCCATTTGCCCACCCTGCTGCTGCACCGCCACCTGCCCGAGTGGAATGACAAAAGCCTCAACTTCAACCATGAGAAAGCCGGGACACTGGCCACCGAGCACCTGCTGGAACGGGGTCACACCCGCATAGCCCACATCACCGGACCAATGAGCAGCGACCACACCCTCGGGCGGTACACCGGTTACATCAAGGCCCTGCAGCAAGCGGGGCTGGGGGTGGACCCGGCTCTGGTCTTTGCAGGCAACGCCCGGACGTTTGACGTGCAACAAGGAGAAATCCTCACCCAGCGTTTGCTCGGCACCACACACTTCACGGCCATTTTTGCGTACAACGACTGGATGGCTGTGGGGGCCATGCGTGCCATCCGCAACAGAGGGCTCAGGGTCCCAGAGGATGTTTCGGTGGTGGGGGTGGGCAATTTCATGGTCTCGCAGTTTTGTGAACCGACCCTCACCACGGTGCATTTCCCGGTGCGGGATCTGGCACAGGCCGCAGTGGACCAAATGATCCGGTTGCTGCATGGCAGTGCTCTGGTCCCGATCCCCCTGATTTCAGGGCATCTGGAAGCGAGGGGGTCCTCGGGGTTGGTCCGCATGGTGGAAACCACCCCTCTGCAAACCTGACCTCATGAGAGAAGGGCATTTGAATGAAGGTCCTTCTCCAAAAGCCTCAAAATGTAAACGCTTACATTTTTCTCCAATGAAACGCCCCGACCGCAGTCGGGACGCACCGAAACGCAAGGTGGGACTTCAAATGGACTCAGGGCTTGCCGTTGTCCACCTCGGCTTTCCCGGCGCGGGGGGCCTTCCAGGTTTTCCCGGCCCGGTACTGCGCCAGATTGGTTTTGTTCACGATGATGGAAGGGGTTTCCAGGTACTGGGGAACTTTCTGGCCGGAGAGCACTTTTTGCATCTGGGAGACCACCACTTCTCCCATCTTGCGGGGATACACCCCGAGGGTGGCGGTGACTTCACCTTTGGCAATCAAATCCAGGGTCACGTCGTTGCCATCAATGCCAATGGTGAACACGTCTTTGCCAAGGCGGCGGGCTGCGATGCCTGCACCGATGGCCATCTCGTCGGAGACCCCGTAAAACAACTTGATGTCCGGGTCTTTCTGCAGGGCTGCGGTGGCCACGTTCACGGCTTTTTCGCGTTCCCAGTCGGCAGGGGTTTCCCCGACCACGGTGATGCCGGGGTATTTGGCCAGAGCAGCTTTGAATCCTCCTGCACGGCGGTTGCTGTGGAAGCCGGGAATGCCGTCCAGAATGAACACTTTGCCTTTGCCATTCAGGAGTTTGGCGGCGTATTCGCCGGCCTGCACGCCGCCTTTCCACTGGTTGTACCCCACGTACTCCACCACTTTGGCGTTTTTGTCTTCCAGAGGGGTGAGGCCGTTGTGCACGAACACCGGAATGCCTGCTGTGTTGGCTTTCTTGATGGATCCGGTGAGGGCTGCAGGGTTGATGGGGTTCACGGAGATCGCAGAGACTTTCTTCTGGATCAACTGCTCAAGGGTGTTGGCCTGTTCGGCGAAGTCCCCTTCTTTGACGGGGGCGGGGGTTTCGACGTTCCACCCGAGGCCTTTGGCGAAGTCGCTGGCCCCATCGCGGATGGCCACGTGAAAGGGGCTGGTGAAAGCAGGAACCAGCACGGCAATGGTTCTGGTGCTCTGGGCATAGGCGATCAGGGTGGCACTGGTGGCGGCCACCAGCAAAACGCTGCGTTTTTTCATGGAAACCTCAACAAGAAACGGTCAAAAGGGGGCTTGGAAACTTGAAGCCAGAGGGGGATGAACGGGGTTTCTCCTTTCAGGGCAGCAGGATTTCAGGCGCAGGGCCAAAAGAGCCCTGTGCTGGGGTTGAAGGGAAAAAGTTTTCAGGTGAAGTGACGGCGCCGGAAAGCCTCACCGGTGGCAGGCACAGTGAGAAGCACAGGGCCACCAGCGAACTTTCGAAATTTTCACAACTTCGCCATCAATGTAATGGATGCTTTCGGTGTTGTCAACCGCAAGTGCTTTGAAAAACACATCAATTCCTGAAACCATTTTCGAGAAAATGAAATACTTTTCAACTTCTGAAAACATGTTTTTCTGCACCTGATCCACAAAAGCAAAATGATGTCATCTTGCCCGCCAAAAAGGAAGCTTTGCCTCCAAAGGGCCTCTTGAACCACCAGAAGACCCAATTGACAAACCTTCCCTACAGGCGGATAAATGAAAATAACGAAAGTTTCAAAAATAACGCAATGATTGCGCACAGGAGTCCCATGACTGCCCTTCCCCAGCCCCCACCCCTCATCCAGTTGCAAGGCATCGCCAAACACTTCCACGGTGTGCCGGCCCTGCGCCACGTTGACCTGACCCTCAAAACCGGTGAAATGCATGCCATTGCAGGTGAAAACGGTGCAGGCAAAAGCACCCTCATGAAAATCCTCTCGGGGGTGTACCCTCCCGATCAGGGAGAAATCCGGATCGACGGCCAGAAAACCACCCTGCATACCCCCAGAGATGCCCAGCGAAACGGCATCATCACCATCTATCAGGAATTCAACCTGATTCCCCACCTCAGCATCAGTGAAAACATCTTCCTGGGGTTCGAACCCACCCGCCATGGGGTGCTGGACTGGAAAACCATGCACCACAAAGCCACAGAACTGCTGGCACGGGTCGGCCTCATGGTGGACCCCCGAAGAAACATCCACACCCTCGGGGTGGGTGAGCAGCAAATGGTGGAAATCGCCAAGGCCCTGCACCATCAGGCGAGGGTGGTGATCATGGATGAACCCACCGCGGCCCTCTCCCTGAACGAAACCCGTGAACTGTTCCGGGTGGTGGAGCAGCTCAAACTTCAGGGCATCACCATCGTGTTCATCTCCCACCACCTCGAAGAAATCTTTGAAATGGCAGACCGGGTCAGCATCCTGCGGGACGGACAATCCATCCAGACCCTCTGGGTGGCAGACACCCACCCTCAAGAAGTGATCCGCCTGATGGTCGGACGCAACATCGACGAGCAGTACCCCAGAACCCCACCCACCAAAGGCCCCGAGCGCCTGAAAGTGCAGGGCCTCACCCGCCAGGACCACAAAGTGAAAGAAGCCAGCCTCACTGTGCACGCAGGAGAAGTGCTGGGCATTGGCGGACTGATGGGCTCTGGACGCACCGAACTCCTCAGGGCCATTTTCGGGGCCGACCCCAGCACCCACCAGATCTGGGTGGACGGGGTCCCCCACACCCTCCAGAGCACCCGTCAAGCCGTGCAACTCGGACTGGGACTGCTCACCGAAGACCGCAAAAGACAGGGCATCTTGCCCACCCGCAGCGTGCGCGAAAACCTCACCCTCGGGGTTTTGCCGCAACTGGGTTCTGGACCTTTCATTGACCCTCAAAAAGAACACCAACTGGTCCAGCAACACATCCAGCAACTCGGCATCAAAACCCACGGCCCCGAGCAAACCATCCCCTCGCTCTCTGGTGGAAACCAGCAAAAAGTCTTGCTTTCCCGCTGGCTGGCCCTGAACCCCAAAATCCTGCTGCTCGATGAACCCACCCGTGGCGTGGACGTGGGCGCCAAAGTCGAAATCTACCGCCTGATCAACCAGATGGCCCAGGAAGGCATGGCCATCCTGATGGTTTCCAGCGACCTTTCCGAACTGCTCGGGATGTCTGACCGCATTCTGGTGATGCACGAAGGCCGCATTCAAGGCGAACTCAGCCGCCCACAATTCAGTCAGGAAGCCGTGATGCAACTGGCTGCAGGACAAGGAGTCACCCCATGATCCGCAACCCCAACCCGCCCAAACCCCAGAGTTTCCCGTGGAAAAACCTCCTCGACCAATCCGGCACCCTGCTGGTGCTGGTCCTGATGGTGGTCCTGTTCTCCATTTTCCGGCCTGCCTTTGGCACCTTCGACAACCTGATGCTGATCGGCCTTGCCGCCTCGGTGGTGGCCATTGTGGCAGCCGGGCAGACGTTCGTGATCCTCACCGGAGGCATTGACCTCTCGGTGGGATCGGTGGTGGGCCTCTCTGGGGTGATTGCTGCTGGCCTCATGAAAGGCAGCTTCGGATACGCCTCCCAGAGCTTCACCCCCTTGAACCCATGGCTGGCCATTCTGGTGGGAATCCTGCTGGGAGCATTTGTGGGCTTCCTGCACGGCATCCTGATCACCCGCCTGAAGTTGCCGCCCTTCATCGTCACCCTCGGGACCCTCTCTGCCCTCAAGGGACTCGCCCTCACCCTCACCTCGGGATCACCCATTCAGGGCCTGCCTGAAACCATCAAATGGATCAGCGACGGGACCGTGTTGCGCGTCCCTGTGCCCACCTTGATTGCCCTGAGTGTGTTTGCCCTGTGCGCCCTCACCCTCAAATACACCCGCTTTGGACGTTACGTGTACGCCATCGGAGGCAACGAAGAAGCCGTCAAACTCACCGGGATTCACGCAGACCGGGTCAAAATTGGCGTGTACATGCTCTCCAGTGTGCTGTCCGCCCTTGCAGGGATGATCCTGATTTCGAGGCTGGACTCGGGCATCTTCACCAACGGGGTGGGCTACGAACTCACCGCCATCACCGGAGTGGTCATCGGAGGCACCTCCCTTGCCGGAGGACTCGGGTCGATCTGGGGATCACTGGTGGGGGTGCTGATCATGGCGGTGGTCAACAACGCTCTGGTGCACTTCTCGGTCAATCCCCTGCTCAACGAAGTGGTGATTGGATGTTTGATCGTGCTGGCCGTCACGCTGGACCGGCTCAGGCACAAGAATTGAAGTGTGTGCTCTAAAAACAGAACCGGACCCTTTCAAAGGGTCCGGTTCTCTGGTTTTTCCACTTTCAGAATGATGAAGACCTGTGGTCTCAAACCATCGAAGAAATCGAGATGGAGCAATCTGAGGCCATGACAAAAACGCCTCTGGATCAGGTGAAAGCCCTTTTTGAAACGGACGTGATGCATTCCAGAGAGGAAGGCCAGCAGATCAAGCAACTTCTGCTTGATGGTCGCACTGTGGAGGACTTGAATGCTGAAGAGCTGTATTTTCTTTCCCGAGCGTACAACTGGACCGGAGAACACCAGAAGGATTTGGAGTGCTCGGTGCTGCGTGCCCGCAAGTTTCCTGAAGTGCTGGACCTGCTGGGCCTGAAAGTCACCGTGAGAAATTGTGCTGTGGAAATGGCCCATGCAGATCCAGAGCGGCACAGGCGCATTGAAACGCCAATCCACCGGGCAGACATTGACCCTGCTTTGAACGCCGCTTTCACCAGAGCACAACAGCAGCTTCACCAGAGCCTGAAGGATGTCCTTCCACCTGCCCAACTCAAATGCATGGATGCTGAAGTGCTTCTGGAACAGGCCATTCCAGATGGGAATTGCCCGTTTCGGATCTGGGATGTCGAGGACTTTCCCCTCGGGCAGTGGGAACGGTGGGACCTGAACAACATCCTGTTTGACCGTGCAGCATTGCTGGAGGCTGCAAAGTGCCTCGCTGAGGCTGTCAGACTGGATCCTGACATGCCGCAGAAGCATGAGGAGGGTGGTGGGATGTGGGATTTTGATTTCGCCCCTGTTTTTGCCTTGCCAGAGTACAGGCATCTGGCCCTTTACACGCAGTCTTCCAGCAGGCAACACGGTGGCATGAAACACGAGCAGGAATGAGCAAAGCTTTGTGGTGGAAGATCTGGAGCACCTGCCCTGCTACCTGCAGCATGAATTCTCAGATCTCCTGCGGGGTGAAACGTTCTGGCAATCTCGCCCTTGGACAGAGAAAGAGGATGAGCGGTTGTCCAGCATTCCTTTTTGGGGCATGTGGTTTTGAAGGGTGTCACATGCAGATGGAAACTTTTCTGAAGCAAGCAGAGGATTCAGACCACCAGCTTTGAGCATCATGACAGGTTTGGTGTGCTCTGGGCGTTTAAAGGGTGAAGTTTGACCAGAGGCTTGGGTTTGCTTCTGGTGGTCTGAAACCTTCTGAGGCATCTGCCATTTCACAGATCAGGGTCCGCCAAAAGCACCATTTTTGTTCTGGCCACGTGCTGGTACAGTGATGTGCGATGTGTCCAGCACATGGTCATCTGGTTTGGCTTTGCTTCTTTTTTGACACCTGAGTGTCCAGCAAAACCGAAAAACACATGGCCCTGATCCAGCAGAATGGCGTTTTTGGAAGGGTTCAACTGGAAAACCCAACAACCTGAAAGAGGCTGCAAAAACCATGAAAACCAACTGGCTCTATGAAGATTTTGAGGTGGAGTTGTGTCAAGCATTGGAGGCGGACATCAAACACCTTTTTGAACAGGCCAAATGGGAAAGGGAGCTGTTGTGTTTCTTGGACATCACCGAGGAAGCGGAGGAACTGGCGGCATTTCTGCCCACCTTACAGGAACACATGGCCTTTGGATTTCGCAAGTTCAGAACCCTCTCGGGGCCGTATTTTGATCTTGAAGTGGCCAATGCCACTTACGTGGACAGCCCCTTTTCATACTTGATGTCCACCCATGAACTGGATTACCCCAGAATGTGGCTTCTGGACCAACTGTATCAACACCTCAATCCCGTGCATTTCTGGCCTGTTCACCAGCTGAAAAAGGTGTGACAGGGAGTCCAATTCTGATGGGATGCACTTGGGATTGCTTTCGATCATCATGAAATTCAATGCGCTGAACAGCCCCTGCGTGTTGCAGGGGCTGTTCCTTTGGCTTGGCAATCTGCTGAACAATGAAAACAGGGTCATTGCTGTAAACTGATCTTGCTACAGTTTTGTTGACTCCAGGTTGAGCTGTCAGAATAGGAGTCAGACCGTGAGAAAAACGCCCACCAAATACAGCACAGATTTTAAGCTTCAAGCCGTCCAGTTGGCCACCCAACCTGGGATGACCGCCACCAAAGTGGCAGAAGACCTGGGCATTTCCGTCCAAATCCTGTGTCGCTGGATCCGCAAGCATAAGGAAGCACAGGAACAGGGCCGACCCGTCTTCACCGGTCGAGGTGTTCCAGCCCTGACCGAACAGGAAAAGCGCATCCGAGAGCTGGAAAAGGAAGTCGAAACGCT
>NZ_JQKG01000060.1 GCF_000745915.1 Deinococcus misasensis DSM 22328 | reverse complement strand
CATGCTTGCTCAGGGTGTGGGATTGCAAAGAAAAATCCCTCCTTGTGGGAGGGAGAATTTGGCGGGCCCTGAAGGACTCGAACCTACGACCCTGCGTTTTGGAGACGCATGCTCTACCGACTGAGCTAAGGACCCGGACTTAGGCAAGGGGAATAATAGCATGGTTTTTTTGAGGTTGCAAGAGCTTCAAGGTAGTTGTTCAGGCTTATTGGGATTCAGAAAGGCCACGGCCTTGCAGGAAGTTTTGCACGATTTCCCGGGCATCTGGTGGGGGAGGGGTGATGCCAGAGGGCAGCAGGTTTCGGGCAACCCCCATCACGATGATGGGGGCAATCAAAGAGACCGCCGTTTGAAAGGGATGCTCGGATTTCAATTGGCCTTCTTGCTGGTACCTCAGGATCATCTGAATGCCACTTTGCAAAATGCCGATGGGACCTTCAAAAGCTTCAATCAGTTCAGGGTGGCGGGGCAACTCGGACATCAGAACGCCAATCAGGCCGGGTCTGCGTTGCCCGAGTTCGATGTAGCCTGTGACGGCCCGGGTCAGGTCATCGGTGAGGTTTCCGGTGTAGCGGATGTCGTGGGAGGCCACCAGACTGGCTTCTCTGGAAATCACGGCTTTGAGCAGGTTGTTCTTGTTGCCGAATTTGCGGAACAGGGTGACTTCATTGACTCCGGCACGGGTGGCAATGGCACGGGTGGTCACACCAGATAGGCCCATCTCCAGAATGCATGCAAGGGTGGCGTCCAGAATTCGGTGGTGGGTGTCGGCTCGGGTCATGGTGTGGGCATTCCTCAGGGTTTTACACTACATCATGCTGAGAAGGCAAAGTGCAGCCTCACAGGGTTTTGCGGAACCTCAGGCTGGCCAGGGTCACCATCAGCAGGGCAAACACCCCAAGGCAGGTGAAAGGCACCCACAGGCTCTCAAACCCTGTCCCTCTGAGCATCACGGCGCGCATGATGTCCAGAAAATACCGCAGGGGCACAGCATAACTCAGGGTTTGAAAGAAGGTGTTCATGCCCTGAATGGGAAAAAGCATGCCAGAGAGGAAGATGCTCGGGAAAAGGATGGCAAAAGATCCGAACATGGCTTGAACCTGTGTCCGGGCCACGCTTGAAATCAGGATGCCGATTCCTTGTGAAACCAGCACGAACAGGAAAGCCGCAAGTGCAATCAGCCACACACTGCCCACCAATGGAACCCCGAACACCCAGTGCCCGAGCACCAGTATCAGGGCTGCGTCCACCAGTCCCAGCACAAAGTAAGGCAGCATTTTTCCGAGAATCACTTCTCCGGGCCGGATGGGGGTGGCGATCAGGGATTCCAGGGTTCCGACCTCCCGTTCCCGCACCACACCTATGGAGGTGAGCAGGGTGGTGATCTGGGCCAGAATCAGGCCCACGATGCCGGGCACCATGAACACTGCGGTGCGGTTGTCTGGGTTGTACAGGGTTTCAAAGGTCGGTTCGACAGGTGCACTGATGTTTTCAGTCAGGGCACGCCCAGCCAGAGCCTTTTTGGTGAAGTCTTGCATGGCTGCGCTGGCCTGTGCCCGGATCTGTGCGGTGATTTGGGGGTCCGATCCATCGATGCGCAACGTGAACTCCACAGGTTTGTTGTCTCGCATGGCTTGCAAGGCCCCATGTTGCACCTCCAGAATCCCGTGGGTTTCTCCATTTTTGACGGCTTCCAGAGCAGCATCGAGCGTGGTGGCAGGCACCAGAGCAAAACGGTTTTCGTTCTTGAACTGGTCCAACAAAATCCGACTGACCCGGTCCTGTGCGTGGTCCACCACACCCAGGGGAATGTTTTTCAGGGAGGTGTTGAGGGCATAACCAAACAGGATCAGGAGCACCACAGGCAACAGCAAAACCAGCCTCAGCAACACCGGATCCCGGCGAATTTGCATGAATTCTTTTTGGGCCAGAGCCAGAATGCGCTCCATCATTTCACCCCTCTGGCCAGAGCCACAAACACATCTTCAAGGGTGGGGGAGACGGCTCTGGGGTGGTCTCCGAGTTGTTTCAGGATGTCAGGAGAGAGGGGCTGTTCGCTGCTGACCCTCAGGTTGCTGCCGGTGATCCATGCGTCTTGCAAGCCCAGTGCTTTGCTGCGCTCAAGGGCCTGCATCACCTGTGCAGGTTCCAGTTCATAGTGGTGGCCTTTGAGGCTTTTGCGCAGCTGTTCAGGGCTGCCCTGTGCCAGCACCTTTCCAGAGTGAATGAGCGCAATGTCATGGCAGCGCTCGGCTTCGTCCATGTAGTGGGTGGTCACGAAGACGGTGGTGCCTGCTTTGGCAAGGTCATAAATGCCATCCCAGAGTTCACGCCTTGCGATGGGGTCCAGTCCTGCGGTGGGTTCATCCAGAAACACAATTTGCGGGTTGTGGATGATGGCTGTGCCAATGGAAAGGCGCTGTTTCCAACCTCCAGAGAGTGACCCGGCAAGGGTGTGCAGGTAAGGCTCCAGTTTCAAGAGGGCAACGGTGCGCGAAATGGCGTCTTGCACCTGACGGGGTTTCAGGTACATTCCGGCTTTGAAACGCAGGTTCTCCTGCACAGTGAGGTCGGTGTAGACGCTGGCGGTCTGGTTGGCATACCCAATCCGGGCTTTGACTTGCTCTGGATGTTTCAGGGAGATGCCTGCAATGGTGGCACTCCCACTGCTGGGTTCAATGACCCCGGACAGCATGCGGATGGTGGTGGTTTTGCCTGCACCGTTGGGCCCGAGGTAACCAAAAACCATCCCTTGCTGGACCGTCAGGTTGAGGTTCTGGACCACGTTGTGGTTGCGGTAACTTTTGCAGAGGTTTTCGGTTTGAATGGCCGGCATGTTTCCTCCTGATGTATGCAAGTAATTGCTTGCATTTTTGATCCACACCAGACCTGTTGTCAATCCACAAAAAATCAGCCTCCTGAGAGGCTGACCGAAAAAGCAACTTTAGACCAGATTGGACCGGTACACCAGCAAGCTGATCACGCCCCAGAGCATCACCCCACTGGCGATCACCGCCATGATAATCTGGTCGGTGCGGCTTGGACGGTTGTAACTGAAGCCCAACAGCAACCCTGTCACCAGACCCCCGAGGTGCGCCCAGTTGTCCACGTTGGGGATCAGGAAGCCGATCATCAGCATGGCCAGCAAAGAACCCAGATTCGCCTGAAACTTGCGCAAACGCTGGGCAAAGTTGCCTCTGGTGACGGTGTATTCCAGAGCCACCAGACCGAACAGGGCACCACTGGCCCCGATGGAAACAGCATCCCCCTGTCCGAGCAGAGAACTGGCCAGACTGCCCACCACCCCGGAAACCACAAAGGCAAACATCAGGGCATTGGGACCGATCTTGCGCTCCACCTCTCTGCCAATCTGATACAGGTAAAAACCGTTGAGGCCGATGTGAAGCCATGAAGCGTGCAAAAACACACTGGTCACCAGACGCCAGTATTCGCCGGTTTCCAAAGTGTGTGCACGCAGGTTGCCTCCCAGTTCAAAGAGGATTTGGGTGCTGTTGGTGGCACCCACTTCCAATTCCCACAAAAAGAAAAGCATGAGCAGGGCAAGCAGGGTGTAAGTGGCCGGGGTGCTCTGAACCCGAGAAACATACGCCTCACGGATGTGAAGGCCATAGGGAGACAGCAGGGCCTCTGCATCCAGCAGTTTCCATGCAAAAAGGTCCTCACGGACATTGAGGCTGGAAATCATGCGTTGCGCCCCCATTTGCAGGTAGCCGTTGTCCTGATTTTGCTGCCCCTGCAAGAACATCGCCCGGCCAATCCAGTATCCAGAGTTCAATTTCAGACGTTTGGAGGCTGCGAAAGTTTGCTCTGGACTGGCAGAGAACAAATCCGTCAGGGCGTCCAGAGGGGCTTTGCCTTTGAGGGTTTCCCTCAGGGCCTGCATGCTGGGTTCTTGCAAGAGGTATTGCACATCACCCCGCAAAGGGTGTTCAGGAAGGGACAGGTTGCGCAGCCCACGCCACTCAAGCCACAATTTCGCAAAGTGGTTTCGCAACTCTGGTGTGAAGATCCCGACCTGCATCCAGCGCAGCAAATGGGGATGACCGTAAATCACCCGCCAGTGGATGAACAGCAAAATCAGGGCTTGCAACAGTCCCAGAACACCCAGCCACCAGAGTTGGGGTTGCCAGTACGCCACAAAGCCCAGAATGGCTGCCACCCCGAAACGGGTGCTGGCTTCGGAATACCGGGCCAGCATGGAAAACCCCAGATACGTCATGACGCCAGAGACCAGCAACCATCCCCAGCCTTCAAACGTCATGCCGTCCATCACAGTTTGCTGAACTCCTCGGGTTTGCCTTCAATCATGGTGCCGTCCTCGGTCAGCAGTTCGAGGGTGCCCCTGAGGGGACTCAGCTTGACCACCTTGCCACAGGCTCCCGATTCGGTGTGGCACAGTTTGGCATTCTTTCTGGGCAGTTCTGACAGCAACTCCTGATACATCTCGTGCTCGTACTGCAAGCAGCACAACAAGCGCCCACAGGGACCAGAGAGCTTCTCTGGATTCAGCGGAAGTTGCTGGTCGCGGGCCATGCGGATGCTGACCGGAGCGAACTCTTGCAGGTGGGTGCTGGAGCAGGACTCCCGACCACACATGCCCAGAGCGCCAAGGGTGGCGGCTTGTTCTCTGGGTCCCACAGCAAAAAAGTTCACCTTTGCAGGGGTGAGGTGGCGCAAATCTGCAATCAGACCCGACAGTTCCACCCGCTCTTCTGCACTGTAGGCCATGGTCAGCAGGGACTGGTCGAGGGTGAATTCAACGGAAACAATTTTGACAGGCAGTTTGCGGGTCCGCACCTTGGCACGCAAATACCATTTCACATCTTCAGCACGCTTGTGGTTTTCTTCGCGGGCTGAGAGGTCCTCGGGGGTGGCTTCACGCAAAATGATGCCCCCATGGTCACGCCGGGGGGTTTCCTGATGCTCTGTGCGCACCAGAGCCACTTCCAGCCCCCGTCGGGACTGGACAATCACATGGGTGTTCACCGGATACAGGGTCTCGGTGGACATCGGATGGAGTTTGGGACCATTGTCAAAGCGAACAGCTTGGGTGAACATGCATACTCCTGTGGGATTTAGATCCTGCCGTTGCAGGATGAATGGAAAAGACATCAACCTGACTTTTGCTTGTGATGCAAACCGTCAGATTGATGCCATTTTACCTGTCCTGTTTCCCTCTGAATGTAAATCCGGTGAGTTTGGAGCCTCTGGTGTGTGCTGCCAAACAAAAAGACCGGACAGGGTCCGGCCTTCTGAAGGTGTTTTTTATTCTTCCAGAGAGCTGAAATCTGCATTCGAGGTGACGGTCTGCACATCATCCAGGTCTTCGAGGGCTTCAATCAGAACCATCAGTTTGTTGGCGTCATCTGCGCTCAGGGCCACAGTGTTCTGGGGAATGTTTTGCAGGCTGGCTTCGGTCACTTCGAAACCTGCATTGGAAAGGCCCTCAGAGACGGTGAACAGGTCGGCTCTGGAGGTGTAAATGGTCAGGGTGCCATCTTCGTTTTCTTCAAGGTCTTCTGCACCAAGTTCGATGGCGGTTTCCTGGGCTTCAGGTGAATTCTGACCCACCTGAATGATGCCTTTTTTGTCGAACTGCCAGGCAACCGAGCCACTGTTGCCCATGTTGCCTCCCTTTTTGTTGAACACGGAACGCACCTCGCCCACCGTGCGGTTGACGTTGTCGGTCAGTGTTTCAATCAGGATGGCGGTTCCGCCCTGCCCATACCCCTCATACACGATTTCTTTGTATTCGGTGGCCCCTTCGCTGTTTCCCACGGCCCTTTTGATGGCATTGTCAATGTTGTCCACCGGCACCGTATCGGTTTTGGCGGCAGCAATTGCGTTCTTGAGGGCCAGGTTGCCTGCGGGATCTCCACTGCCTCCACTGCGCACGGCATTGGTGATGGCACGGATGTGTTTGCTGATGGTGGCGCTGCGTTTTTTGTCGTTGGCACCCTTTTTGCGCTTGATCTGGGACCATTTACTGTGACCTGCCATGGTTGCACCTCATCGGAATTGGCACATCGGACATGTTCGCCCGATTGTTGCGTGTGAATCAGCCTTTTTCAGGCTCAGCCTAGGTATTGTACCAAAAATGCAGCACCACACCGCAGCACAACAAAAACCAGAGGACAGGCATCCTCTGGTCGTGCACATGTGGGTTTCAGTGGTGTTCTGGTGCGTGATGATGGGATGGACCACCCGGTCTGGAATGGGGACTTCTGAACCACCAGATCAATCCGTAAAGCATCATCACCAGGTTCAGGACGCTCAGGGCACCCAGCACTGCAATGGGTTGATGGAACACCAGACCCACCATCAAGGCCACAGCGGCCAGCAGGATTTTCAAACCCATTGAGGTTGCAGGATGCACCACAGCAGGATGCTCTGGAGCAAGGGTGAATTCCAGCAGGGCCATGCACAGCAGTGCACCTGCATATCCTGTACAGAGCAACATCAAAGTGATGGGTTCGGGCTCTTTGGTGCCGATGGCATGGGCAATCATGGCCCCCACAGCAACAGCACAAATCAGCATGGGCAGGTGGCCGTAACTCCAGGCCAGAGAAAGCTTGATGTTGGCCCGGTTGGGCACCCGTCGCCCAACGAAATCAAAGTACACCCACCAGAGCCCAAAACCCACCAGAGCCCCCAGAATGTAACGCACAAACACCAGCACATTGCGGTCCTTGGCATCGGCCAGTCCATTGACCATGCCCACAATGCTTTCACCCAGCACAATCAAGACCAGAAGGCCAAAGCGCTCAGGCAATTTGTGATTGGACAGTCGGGGCAATTTGGCCTGATCCCGAATCGTCCACAAGGGGGTGAGGGTGTCAAAAACCAGTCCAACACCTTTCAAAACCACGCTGAGGGTTCCATCAAACTGGGTGCTGATGGCCCAGAGCACTGCACTCATGCCAAAACCCACTGCAAATTTGTTGGTCATGGGTCGGGCAATGGGATTGTGTTTGCCAGCCCTCAGCCACATGCCGATGATCAGCACTCTGGCAGACACGTAACTCCAGGCGTAAGCGTCGGCGTATTTGCCAAGGCCATAAGGCGCAAACACCGCCATGACCCCCACAATGAGCATCATCACGAACATCAGGGTCCGGTAACTCAAATCTTCGGTTTCGAAGCGGTCGGTGTAAATGGTGCCAGCAATCCAGACCCACCACACCGGAATGAACAGCAAGGCGAGCTCTCCCAGCCCATACCACGAAGGATGCTCTCCAAAATGGTGGGCAAGGCGGGCAATGATCACCACAAACACCAGATCAAAGAACAATTCCAGCCAGCTGACTTTGCGCTCTTCTTCGCCACTGGTGTGCCTGAGCCTCGGGGCATGCCACCACAAACGGTAATTTTTAAGCATCTCCTGACCTCCCTGCATAAGCGGTGAAACATCCAACCTGACTTCCATCTTCCAGCAAACCCTGTGCCACCAGTTCCTGCAACACCCGGCTGGCAAAGGTACGGAGGGCTTCCTCAGAGGCAGTGTCTAAGGTGTCCGGGCTCAATTCCAGTGTTTTGGCCTGCTCGGCAAAATACCGCAAAGTCTCCATGCTGTTTCCATTATGAAAAAAATGAAGCGATGCATGTGCATCGCTTCAAGGGGTTGACTGGACTTCTCAGTCGTCGTGACCGTGAGCGGCTTCTTTGGCAAGCATGTCCTGATAAGCTGCCATTTCGCGGGCATCGGTTTCACGGCTGTTTTTGATCATGCGCACAACCCCGAAAGTCAGGATGTACACGATGATGGGCAGCACCACGATGGCAGCGTAAAGCATCATCTTGACCTGACCTTCAATGACCACTTTGGCAGCAGCAGCAGCTTCAGCATCCATGCTGCCAATGCCACGTGCATTTTCGAAGGCGGTCTGGATCTCGGGTTTGTAGCCGGCCACAGACAGCACGATCATGAGGGTGCACCACGCCAGACCCAGAGCCAGACGCTTGGGGTGCTCGGTGGGGTTCTCGGCGTAATACAGGTTCTCTTTGGAGCGGTCAAAGAGGGGAGCCAGGAACACAGGGCCAAGGATCAGGCCGGGGATCAGCATGGCTCCGATGAACTCGGGGTTCAGCAGGGTGGCCAGGGCTTGCTGGCTGCTGGTGATCAGGGTGGGATCTTCAGGCAGCTTCACAAACTCTGGGGGCATGATGGCCAGAATGCCGAAAATCCACAGCAGGTACCAGTCGGGTTTGATGGTGGGGGTGGAGTTGCTGGGTGGACCATACACTTCCACAGGGTGAACGGGAATGAAGGCACTGAACAGCACGATGAGGGCGGTCATCAGCACGAACAGGATGATCATGATGATGCTTTGCTGGGTGGAGAGGGGCACACCCACAATTTTCTTGTAGGCGATTTTTTTGGCATAGCCGGGCTGGGTGTGCTTCTGTTTGATCATCAGCAGCATGTGGGCTGCAGTCAGGGCGACCAGAATGCCGGGCAGCAGCATGATGTGGTAACCGTAGAAGCGGGACACAATGCCAGGACCGGGGAAGGGACCAGCGAAGAACAGCTCAGCAAGCCATGGACCGATGAAAGGAACACTGCTGGTGATGCCGTAAATCACTTTCAGGGTGGCGAAAGCAAACTGGTCGTAGGGAAGGCAGTATCCCGTGACAGCAGTCAGGGCACTGAAAATCAGCAGGAGAAAGCCAATCCACCAGTTGATTTCACGGGGCTTTTTGAAAGCTCCCGAGAAGTAGATGCGGAACATGTGGATCACTGCAGCACCCACCATGATGTTGGCGCTCCAGTGGTGAATGCGGCGCAGCATGTCTCCAAAGGGCATGCTGTTGATTTTCAGGATGCTGGCGTAGGCCGCAGGAACCCCATCCACCAGTCGGGTGCTGGGTTCATAGGTGAAGGTCAGCAGGATTCCACTGATGATCAGGATCACCAGAGAGAACAGGGTGATTTCACCGAGGAAGAAGCTGTGGTGCACAGGGAAGGCTTTGCGCAGGAACTTGTCGTTCAGGCGGCTGATGTGTAAACGTTCGTCGAGCCACTGGTTCATTTACGCTCCTCCCTTGGCATCTTCACGGTTGACCTGCCAGTCACTGACGGATTCACCGTATCGGGGACGCACATAGTAACCTTTCACCACGACCTGTCCATCTTTGATTTCGATGGGAAGCTGGGGCAGGGGACGGGGGGGTGGCCCACCGATCACTTCACCCCCGGCTTTGGGATCGTAAGAACCCGAGTGGCAGGGGCACAGCAGACTGCCGTCGTCTTTCAGGTTGACCTGACAGCCGAGGTGCTGGCAAATGCCACCGTAGACCACGATGCCTTCTGCGGTGTCTTCCAGTTTGGTGGGTTCTTTGAGGGTGCCTGAAGGGTAACGGAACAGAATCAGCAGGTTGTTGTCGTTCTTGTCTTTGAGAACGTCGCCTTTGGGCCATGCTTTGATCATGGCACCATCGTCTTTCAAATCTGCCAGTTTGATCGGCTGGTCTTTGTTGGTGCCTTCTGCATAAACCAGCACATCTCCTGCTGCTGGGGGCTTTTGCTCGGCAGTTGGGGGACGCTTGGCAGGACGCAGTGCACCCACCACACTGGCCAGAGACAGCACGCCCACGCCAGCAGTGACCCCGAGTGCGCCAGTCACAAACTTGCGCCGACTGATTTCACTTTTTGGAAGTTTTTGGTCACTCATCTTTTATCCTCTTACCAGGGGAATTCGCCAGAGGCGTCTTCCACCAGGGCTTCGCCATCCATGAAGTACTTCTTGTAAAGCATCAGGGCAGCCGACAGGCACAACAGCACCATGGCAGCGTAAGTCCCTTCAGCGGTCACATTGATGGGCATGGCTTTTTCTGCTTCACTGCCTTGAATGCCTTCCAAGATCTGTCGGACAAACAGGTAGCCGAACCACAGCACACCCACCATCGAGAGGATGATGCCGCCAAAAGCCAGGTTGTTGCTGCGGACTAGGTGGACGCCGGGTTTCAGGGTTTCACCTTCTGCCCATGCGGAGTACAGGCCGATCAGACCGTAAATGGTCAGGATGATCACGAAGGTGGTCAGGAAGATCTCGGGAAGACCGAGGTGGTCTGGCACGAAGCGGGAGCGGTTGAGGGCAGCCAGTTTGGCTTCTTCGTCCCCTTTGGAGGCAAAAATCTCTGGGGTGACGATGTCGGCTTTGTTGCCCCAGCTGTTTCTGATGAAGTTCACCACGTTCAGCAGGTCAGCTTCACCCAGTTGGGGGAAAGCAGGCATGCCGCCTTTGCCCTTCTGGATGATGTTGATGACGGCAGCAGGATCCCCAGTGACGAAAGGTTCTCCAGCCAACTTCTTGCCAAAGCCACCTTCACCGTTGGCCCCGTGGCAACCAGCGCAGCTTGCTTCAAAAATGGCCTTGCCGCCTTTTTCCCAGTCACCTGCACTTGCTGTGGCAGCTGCAGGAGCGGCGGCTGCCTCTTTTTCTGCCCCATGGGACTTCAGGGTGGAGTTAAAGAGGAACAGCAATATCACCCAGAATATTGCCGCCACGATCAGGGACACTGCCGGTATGGTTGTATCATTCCGTTCCATTTGACCTACCTATCTCAGGAAATCTAGCACCAAGTAGCATAACATGTGCCGCTCGGCTCTCCCACACGCAGCGGGACATCACACCTACACATCCTTATATTTTATGCAACTGCTTGGGGGACGTTGGGACGAACGTCCCGAAATGGAACAAAAATCGCTATTGGCTTTGCAGCAACCAATAAATTCGCTCAGACAGCTCAGCAAGGCTTAAGGTGAGGGGATGGTCGGGATGCTCCCTCAGGTCTTTTGACCCTCTGGAGAGCAGGCAAACCACATACGGTCTGGCTGCATAAACAATCCCCACATCATGTCGGTGCAGGCTGATTTCACCACTTTTGCTGGCGACATCGAACAACAACTCCCCCTCTGGAGTGCGGGGCAAACGTCTGGCGATCACATTGCGGTCTTGCTGGCGTTTCAGGACATTTGTGGCCCACCCACCCAGCTCTGGATTCAGTAACTCTGTGTGTACCAATTTGTGCAACCAGAGGTTCATGTCTGCTGCAGAAGTGGTGCTGCGCTGTCCGGCTTTCTGCTGTTCGTTTTGCCCCTCTGGAGGCATTTGCAGTTTGCCCACCAGAAACGTGTTTTTCAGGCCGATGCGCTCAATGTGCTGGTTGATGGTGTGGATGCCCAGGGCCTCGATCAAAACATTGGTGGCGGTGTTGTCACTGATCACCACCATCAGGGTCAGGAGGTCCTGAACCGTTAGGGACAGTCCGGTCTCCATCTCATGCAGTACGCCTGCACCGGGCACCTGATTTTCTCTGGACACAGCCAGACGGTCCTGCAAAGACAGGCCATTTTGCTGCACCTGCTCCAGAGCACAACTCAGGATGGGCAGTTTGATCAGGCTGGCTGCTTTGAACACCCGATGTTCTTCATGAACAAAAAGCAACTCGCCCTGCAAGTCAGAGACACAGAGCGAGACTTCACCATCGAAACGCAAAACCAGTTCAGCAAGGCAGGGATGCAGATTCACACCTGTCAGTTTACTGCCGGGTTAAAGTTTGAGTTTGCCCAGACTGGCAAAAGGATGGGGTGCATCCTGAGGTCTGAGGGTGCAGAAAGGTTTTGCCCCTTCAGGCTCCACAAGGTGCAGGCAGGTGGGGCACTCTGGAAAAGCCAACTCCAGATACGCCAGATCGGGTTCCAGAGTGACGATTTCCCAGGTGCGCTGACAGCCTGCTTTGAAGGTGCGTTTCTGGGGAGGGGCGGTTTTTTTCATTCCAGATTGGCGATGCCTTCGCGGATGGCATACAGGGCGGCTTGCGTGCGGTTGTTCAGTTGCAACTTGGCAAAGATTTCCGACAGGCGGTTGCGCACGGTTTTTTCGCTGATGTCCATCTTGATGGCGATTTCTTGATTGCTGTGGCCCTGTGCCAGCAGGCGCAGGATCATGGTTTCACGCTCGTTGAGGTCGGCGTGCTTTTCGCTGGGCAGCACTTCTTTTTTGTGACGGAAATCGTCCAGCACGTTTTGAGCAAGGTCGGCATTCAGCAGGGCTTCCCCTTCGGCCACCCGACGGATGGCGTCGATCAGGGTGCTGGCATCGGCGTCTTTCAGCACATAGCCACGCGCACCTGCCTTGAGGGCCTCAAAGACATAACTGTCCTGACGGTACATGGTGATCATGATCACGCGGGCCTGAGGGTCGATTTCCAGGATGCTCTGGCAGGCTTTCACGCCGTCCAGTTCGGGCATCTGGATGTCCATCAGGATCAGGTCAGGCTTGGTTTCAGCGGCAAAACGGATGGCCTCACGGCCGTTGGACGCTTCACCAATGACGCGGATGTCTCCTTCGCTTTCGAGGAGGCTCTTGATGCCCTGACGGAACAGGGCGTGATCATCTACCAGCAGGATTCGAATCATAACTTTATTTTACGGGTTTTACAGGTCATACTAGGACATATGACTTGGCAATTTAACATCCTTGACGCCCTGTTGATGGTTTTGTGGGCTGGCATTGCTGTGCTGGGCTATAAACGCGGCGTGGGCGGGGCCATCTGGGCACTGGTGGTTTTCCTGCTTTTGCCCATCATGGCCAGTTTTGGCACCATCACAGGCTGGGTGGCCGTCTTGATCACTCTGGTGGTGGGTTTTGGTTTTGCACAGGGTCTTTCTTTCCTGGTCCGCAATCAGGTGGAATCCCTCACCTACAAAATTCTGGGTGGGGTGATGGGAGGACTTCTGGGCTCCGTGCTGGTCACCAGTGTGGTGCTCTCTTTTCCCATCAGTGCCAGCGGTTCTTATCCCAGCCAGAGCCTGCAACCTGCAGTCTATGAGATGGTGTCCAAATCCCAGTTGCAAAGGTCTTCTTCCTGGGTCTGGAGTGCTCCCAGTTGGGTGCAGTTGTTTGTGGTGCCAGACCGCGTTCAGCGCCAGTGATCTGAAAAACCACCAGAGCATCCGTGTTTTTCTCCCGCCAAGGCGGGATTTTTGTTTTGGTCAGACAAAAGCCGAAATCCTTACTTGACAAATCCGAGTAACTTACTTAGGATTTAGGCTGTTGAGAGGGAAACCGGGTGGTTGTCCCTCAAGGGAGACCCACTCATGAAAAAAACCCTGACCCTCACCCTGACAGCCCTGATCGCAGGTGCTGCACTGGCCCAGAGCAAAACCATCACTGTTTACACCGGACGCAGCAAAGGTCTCGTTGACCCCATCGTCCAGCAGTTTGAAAAAGACACCGGCATCAAAGTGAACGTGCGTTACGCCACCGACTCTGCCATTCTGGCTGCCCTGCAAGAAGAAGGCAAAGCCAGCCCTGCAGACATCCTGTGGGCCAACAGCTCTGGCACCCTCGGAATTGCCAACGATGCCAAACTGCTTTCCACCCTGTCCAAAACCTTCAACAAGAAGTTTGCAGACACCTACACCCCCAGCAACAACACCTGGGTGCCCCTGTCGGTGCGCTTCCGGGTGATGGCCTACAACACCAATAAAATCAAACCCGAGACCCTCGCCAAGAGTGTCTTTGACCTGCCCAAACAAACCAACCTCAAAGGCCGCATCGGCTGGACCCCCACCTACGCCAGCTTTCAGGACTTCATTGGTGCGATGATCGCCCTGAAAGGTGAAGCGGTCACCAAAGAATGGTTGCTGGGCATGAAAGCCCTGGAGCCCAAGTCTTACGCTGCCTCCAACGTGGCCATGATGGAAGGCATCCGCAACGGTGAAATCGATGTGGCCCTGACCAACCACTACTACATCCAGCGTTTTGTGAAGTCTGGTGCTCCCATCGGCACCCATTACTTCCAGGCCGGAGATGTGGGCAGTCTGGCTCTGGTGACGGGTGCAGGCATCCTGAAGACCAGCAAGAACCGCACCGATGCCACCAAATTCCTGAACTACCTGTTGCAGGCCAAAGCCCAGCAGTTCTTCACTGGAGAACTCTTTGAGTACCCTGCTGCCAACAACACCATCCTGCCCTCCACCTTGCTGCCCTTCAACGATGCAGCCAAACTGAGCCCCAAGATCGATCAGGAGAAGCTCGGACCACGTTTGGAGCAGGCCCAGAAACTGCTGCGTGAAGTGGGACTCCTGTAATTCAGGTTGCACTTTAATTTCTATACCAATGTGAGATGGGGGGCCAAAAGCGCCCTCCATTTTTGTATTCTATTAATCCGATAAGCTTAGTCGTCTTAACGGCAACGGCTTGAGGTAGCAGGTTCCTTGTGTTGAGAAGATCCCCCAGACCCCCCACCCTGTTTGTTGTGCTCTCCACCCTGACGGCTTTGGGGGTGATGATTCCACTGGTCTATCTGGTTTTGCGTGCCTTGCAAGCCGATGGGGCAGACCTGAAAGAAATTGTGTTCCGGGTGCGCAATCTGGAATTGCTCTGGAACACCCTGATCCTGATGCTGGGCACGGTTACGGCCTCCACCTTGCTGGCACTGCCTCTGGCCTTTCTGACCACCCGCACCGATTTTCCCCTGCGCAAGTTGGGGGTGTTTCTGGGGGTGCTGCCTCTGGCCGTGCCCGGTTATGTGGGGGCGTATGCTTTGCTGGCCGCCAGTGGCACCGACGGCATGATCCAGAGCCTGACGGGCATCCGTTGGCCTCACCCTGTGGGGTACTGGGGGGCTCTGGGGGTGCTGACCCTTTTCAACTTCCCTTACCTGTTCATGAACTTCTGGGCCACCCTCAAAAACCTGGACCCGAGCCTTGAAGAGGCCGCCCGGTCTCTGGGCAGGTCTCCCATGCAGGTGTTCTGGCAGGTGACGTTGCCCCAGTTGCGTCCAGCATGGTACGCCGGAAGCCTGATGATTGCACTGCACGTCTTTGGTGACTTCGGAGTGGTGTCCCTGATGCGGTTCGAAACCTTCAGTTATGCCATTTACCAGCAGTACAATGCAGCGTTTGACCGGGTGTATGCAGCATGGCTCTCCCTGATGCTGCTTGTGGTCACAGCCACCACCCTCTGGTTAGAGGCCAGATTGCTGGGACGCCTGAGATTGTCCCGTCTGGGAAGTGGTGCAGCCCGCAAAGCACCACTCCTGCACCTCAAAGGCTGGACGTTTCCTGCTCTGGCTTTTGTGGCTCTGGTGGCAGGAGCCACCCTGATGGTCCCCATCAGTTCAATCCTTTTCTGGCTCAAACAAGGGATTGAACAGGGGGTCAGTGACTGGCTTGAGGTGCTCTGGAACTCTGTGCAGGTGGCGATTCCTGCTGCCCTGATCACCACTTTTCTGGCGGTCCCACCGGCCTATCTGGGGGTGCGGTACCCCGGTTTCTGGACCCGCCTGATCGAGCGCAGCGCTTACTTCGGCTATGCCACACCCCCTCTGGCTCTGGCTCTGGCCTTGATTTTCTTCTCCCTGAAAGCTGTTCCGGGCATTTACCAGACCCTGACCCTCTTGATTGGCGCTTATGTGCTGCACTTTCTGGCAGAGGCCATCGGTCCGGTGCGTGCCAGCCTGTATCAAGCCACCCCAAGGCTGGAAGAAGCTGCGCGTTCGCTTGGGTACAACGCCATGCAAGCTTTTGCCAGAGTGACTTTCCCCCTGATGCGCTCGGGTTTGCTGGCCAGTCTGGCCTTGGTGTTCCTGAGTGTCCTCAAAGAGTTGCCCATCGGCTTTTTGCTCAGCCCGATTGGTTTTGAAACGCTGGCCAAAAACGTCTGGGCGTACACCTCAGAAGCCATGTTTGCAGATGCTGCACCTTACGCGATCACCATTGTGGTGGTCTCGGGGATTTTTGCAGGTCTGGTGTTGCAGGAGAAAAAATGACGGAAGTGTTGCGCATCGAACACCTCACCAAACGGTATGCAGCAGGGTTTCCTGCTGTTCTGGATGACCTCTCCTTCACCGTGTACAAAGGGGAGATGCTGGCCTTGCTGGGTCCATCTGGGTGCGGCAAAACCACCACCCTCAGGGTCATTGCGGGCTTTGAGCGTGCAGATCAGGGCAAAGTGGTGCTGGATGGTGTCCCTCTGATGGACCAGAGCATCTTTCTGGCCCCCGAGAAACGCAATGTGGGCATGGTGTTTCAGGATTATGCCCTCTTTCCCCACATGAACGTCACCCAGAACGTGATGTTTGGGCTGAAAAACATGACCCGCAAAGAACGGGAAGAGCGCACCGCACAGGTGCTCGGTTTGGTGGGCCTCAACATTTTCGCCAAACGGTATCCCCATGAACTCTCGGGAGGTCAGCAACAACGGGTGGCTCTGGCCCGAGCGCTTGCCCCCAGACCCAAACTGATCCTGATGGATGAGCCATTTTCCAACTTGGATGCTGCCCTCAGGCACAGCACCCGTCAGGAGGTCCGGGCCATTCTGCGTGAAGCAGGCATGACCGCGATTCTGGTCACCCACGATCAGGAAGAAGCCCTGAGTTTCGCAGACCGGATCATGCTGATGCGGGCCGGAAAAATCGAACAACTCGGGACACCTCCAGAGGTGTATCAGGCTCCCAGAACGGCATTTGTGGCCAACTTTCTGGGGCGCAGCAACCTGATCAGTGCCAAGGCCTCTGGCAAAGTGGCCCAGACCTGCCTTGGTGCACTGACCCTCAGCGAAGAAGCCAGAGGGCCAGTTTTGCTTTCCGTGCGCCCCGAGGACATTGCTTTTGCAGACTCTGGAGTGCCCGTCACCATCCAGCACCGCGAATACAAAGGCCACGATGCCACGTACACCTGCCTGTGTGGAGATCAGGAAGTGTTGGTGCACGCCCACCACAACACCCATTTGCAAGAAGGCCAACAGGCTTTTGTGCAGGTGCAAGGCATCGCACAGGTGCTCAGGGGTTCATGAGGATGGCAAATCTGTCACTGTAAAAACCAGTCTCAACACTTAAAGTGAAAAAAGTGGAAAAGCTGATCTTTGTGTATAACACAGATGGCAGTTTTCTCAGCCGACTGAAAGCCTGGAGTCAGGCGGCTTTTTCACCTCAAAACCACCCCTGCAAACTCTATGCCCTGACCCATGGCCTGCTCGGGCAGGATGCACAATGGAAGGCTTTTGTGTCCAGCTTGCCTTATCAATCCCGTTTCATGCACCGGGACGGTTTTGTTCGCAAATACGGTACCACCGAAGCTCCCAGCGTGTATGTCATCCACAAAGGCCAGCTCAAACCCCTCATTCCCAGAGAAGAACTTCAGCCCTGCAACTCCACAGAAGAATTGCAGGGCGTGATCATCAAAAAACTGCTCACCTGAGCTTACCTCCGGCCAAGCAGGGTTTCCACCTCCTGAAATTGCTCTGGGCTCAAGGGGCCATGTTCCAGCGCTCCAGCGTTTTCCTGCACCTGCTTGACGGTTCTGAAACCGGGAATGGGCAAGGTTTTCTCGCTGGCAGCACACAGCCATGCCAGAGCCCCCTGTGTGAGGGTGCGACCATCTGAAGTGAGCACTTCACGGACGCTTTCCAAACGGTCCAGAAATTCCTGACCGGGTACGCCATTTTTGAACCAGCCCGAGTCTTCCAACCAACTTGGGGTTTTGGCCCGGATGTCGGTGTCAGAGAGCTGCTGTCCCTGACTGAATTTTCCGGTCAGGAGGCCCATGGCCAGAGGACCCCGGTTGATGCTGGCCAGATCCAGTTCTTCACAGGTGCGCAGCATTCCTGTGGCGGGTTGCAGCACATTGATGGAGTGCTGAACGGCCTTGAAGTGGGGGTAATCCTTCCATGCTGCTGCACGCTCGGGATCGTCGGTGCTCCATCCAAAAGCACGGATTTTGCCTTCATCGGCCAGTTTTTCAAGGGTGTCTGCCACCTGAAAAGAGCTGTCCAGGTCATGAAAATTGATGTGCAGTTGGTACAGGTCGATGTGTTCACGCTTCAGGCGTTTCAGGCTGGCTTCACAGGCCTGCACGATGTATTCCGCAGAGGTGTTTTCCCCGAGGACCTGTTTGCTGTTTTCCTCTGGCACATTGCCGAATTTGGTGGCAATGAAGATGTCCTCTCTGCCCTGAAAGGCTTCTCCCAGAACACGTTCACTGTGACCGCAGCCGTAAATGTCTGCGGTGTCAAACAGGGTCACGCCCATCTCCAGAGCCGCATGAAGTGCCCGAATGGATTCCTGATCGTCCACTTTGCCCCATCCGAGGGGTTGTTCTCCAGCAAACCATTCCCCTCCGATGGCCCAGCAGCCCATGCCCAGAGCACTGACCTCTTGTGTGCCGATTTTTCGTTTCATGTGTGCCTCCTTGATGCTTCCATTTTGTTCTGCATCAGAGCAAAGTAGGCGAAGATGCTTATTTGTTTCAGGCAGGGGTTTTGCAGTTTGATCAGAAATGCATCAGAAATGTAAGGTAAGATCACCCAAATCCACGTTGTGAGGTCCACATGAACTGCAAAATCTTGCTGGTTTCCGCTTCCCTTTTGTTGCTTGCGGCTTGCAACTCCACAGCCGACAGAAATGCCCTTTCAGTCCAGAAACTTGCTGGACCCACCAGCGTTGCTGCACAGGTCTTCCTGCCCAACCCGGTGCAAACCTCTGGAGACCAGACCCTTCAGGACAACAAAGATGCAGACAGTGCTGTTCCAGCAAGTGCCTATTACAAAGTGGTGCTGACCGACTTGGACGGCAGTGGTGCGTTGCAGGGCAAATGGGCCACTGTGCGCAGTGAAACTGGAAAACCTGTGCAGGTGCTGGGCGGACCCCTCAATTACACCCGCAGCAGCGATCAATTTGAGCAGGTGATGGCCTATTTCTGGATCACTGAAGCCCAGAAACACATCCAGAGTCTGGGATTTGGCACCGGAGAACTGCCTCCCGTCAACATGGAGTCGCAGGACATCCGCATCAACCAGTGGGGGCAGGACAATTCCTTCAGCACCGACACCAAAGACGAAATCCGCATGGGCAAAGGTGGCGTGGATGATGCCGAAGACGGCGAAGTGATCGTCCACGAGTACGGACATGCTGTGCATGATGCACAGGTGCCGGGTTTTGGAAGTTCTCTGGAGGCTGGATCCATTGGAGAGGCTTTCGGTGACTATCTGGCCCTGACCGTTGGAGAGGCCGTGGCCCAGAAATATGGTGCACCCATCAAAGCCGATCTGGCCTGCATTGCAGATTGGGACAGCGTCAGTTACACCCCTGCTCCCCACTGCTTGCGCCGGACCGACACCAGCAAAACCGTCAAAGACATGATCGGTGAAGTGCACGCCGATGGTGAAATCTGGTCCAGAGCCCTGTTCGACATTCGCAAAGCCCTGGGTGCCTACAAAGCAGACCGGGTGATCATCAACGCCCAGTTCAAGTTTGCCCCAGACACCAGTTTCAATGCTGCTGCAAAAGCAACTGTGACCACAGCGCAGGCCATGTACGGCACCACTGCTGCCACGGCAGTGAAAAATGCTTTCCTCGCCCGAGGCATCCAGCCTTAAACAGGATTACTGCGTTTAACAGTGAAATAGAAGGATTCTTTTGAATCCTTCTATTTCAAACAACACGACCTCAAGCATCAACCTCTTATTTCTCTGTCAAATGCTTTAAAACCAAAAAGAGGAGCTTTGCTGCTCCTCTTTTTGGTTTTGCAGCTCACATCAGTTGGGGCAAGTTCTCAAAATCATGGGGCACAAACAAACTGCCTTCCGTGATGCCTTGCTGGGTGACTTCTTTCAAACGGACTTCGAGTTCTGTCACATTCAGACTTCCAGCAAAATACGCCTGATAGGCACGGGTCACTTCCCGGACTTCCTGCGCACCTTCGTGGACAAATTCCAGACGGTAATTTAGGATGCCGCTGTCCTGCCATCCGGCAAGGTGGCGGGTGGCGCTCTGGGCTTCTGCCCCGAAGACGGTGTTCCGGCAGCCCACATCGGCCATGACGGGATGCAGCAAGCCCCGTTTGTCTTTCAGGGCCACTTTGTGGGATTCGCAGGGGTGCCCGCAGTTGGTGTAATCGGTGCCTTCACTGAGGAAACGGCAGAACACGCAGTGCTCGGTGTGGAACACAGGCAAATGCTGGTAAGCAATCACCTCCACATTGTCTCCGCCAATGGCCTCTGCCAGTTCTTCGATCTGGCGGGCGTTCAGGTCGTGGGTGGGGGTCACCGCCTGCACCCCGAGGTCCAGATAGGTTTCAGCGGTCAGCACGTTGGCGGTGTTGAGGCTGAAATCTCCGGTCAGGGCTGGACGCTCGTCTACTTTCAACAAACCCTCCAGCAAACCGCCTGAACGCACCAGAATTTCGCAGTCCAGAGACAGCAGGAATTTCTGGATGTTCTGCTCGGTGGGTTTGAGGATCCTTGGGCTGGCCACACGCACCCGGATTCCGGCCTCTTTGACTTTCTGGACGCTGGGTTTCAGGCCATACAGTTCCAGATAATCCAGCGTGATCGAGGCTGGTTGCATTTCAATGGCAGCATCCAGTTGCTCTGGGGTGCGAACCAGCAAGTGCAATTGAACAGGACCTCTGGAGGGAGCAGGGTGCGGCTGCGCCAGAGGTCGCACCTCATCCAGAGCAGACACATTCCGTTGGGGCAGATTGCCACGCAAAGCCAGCAAATCCTCGATGGCCTGCCTTCTGAGGGTGTTCAGTTCTCCGAGGGGCATGAACAGCCCATCTTGCAGATCGGCATGAAAGTCTGCCAGATGGAAAGGGGTTCCGCCCAGTTTGCCCAGTTGGGTTTGTAAACTTTCGATGGTCAGTGCACGGTTTTGGGCAGCTTGCACAGGATTTTCCGAGACCACCACCACACTGTGCCCTTCGGTGTCGGAGGCCACCAACGTCATGGGTTCTGCAGCTTTTGCATACACCTCGAAATTCACTGGACGGGTGTAGACCGGTTTGCTGGCTTCGGTCAGGGGCTTGAGTTTCTTTTGCAGGGTGGGATCGTTGCTGCGCCACACCCAGTCACCAGCGGCAATTCTGGAGAAATCAATCTGTCCATTGCCGAAACGCAATTCAAAAATGCCTTTTTTGACAGGGGAGACCTCATAAATGTTGCCGCCCTCTTCTTTCATCTCGGGGCTTCTGCGGTGGGCTGCATCAAACACCAGACCATCCCCGGGCTTCGGTTCAAAAGCACACTTCACACGCACGAAACCGCGTCCGACCTCGGTGACCTCTCCCAGTTTGATCCCACGGTGACGCGGAGCCCGACCTTTCACCACCTGACGGTGGTTGGTCCCCTGCATGAACCATGGCCCGAGGCCTCTGGAATACACCTGTTCGATGTCCCGTTCCTCTTCCTGAGAGATGTGAAACCCACCCGTTTCCCACGTTTCATCGATGGCTTTGCGGTAAGCCTGTGTGGTGATGGCCACGTATTCTGCATCCTTGTAACGGCCTTCAATTTTGAAGCAGTCGATGCCCATCCGCATGAGTTCAGGCACCTGATGCAAAGCATAAAGATCGCCGGGAGACAGCAAATACCGGGCTTCTTCAAGGTTGCGGTATTCACCATCCACAATCAGGTCATAAGGCAAACGGCAGGCCTGAGCACACTGTCCACGGTTGGCACTGCGGCCTCCCCATGCCTCGCTGGAAAAGCACTGGCCCGAGTAGGACACACACAGGGCACCGTGCACAAACACTTCCAGTTCGATGTCGGTGCTGCTGGCAATGCGCTCAATGTCTCTCAGGCTCAGTTCACGACCCAGCACCACCCGATTGGCCCCAAAGCGGTGGGCCAACTCCGCCCCTTCTTTGCTGGTGATGCTCATCTGTGTGGAGCCGTGGACTTCCAGTTCAGGGCAGATTTCACGGGCCAGACGGGCAATCCCCAGATCCTGCACGATGATGGCATCCACGCCAGCCGTGGCAATTTCTTCAATCGCTCTGGCAGCCATGCGAACTTCCCGATCAAACACCAGGGTGTTGAAAGTCAGGAAACCCCTTGCTCCACGTTCATGCAAGAAACGCATGACATCGGGAAGTTCAGGAATCTCAAAGCCGACTTTGGCTCGGGCGGTAAAGTGCTTCATGCCGAAAAAAACTGCATCTGCACCAGCTTCAACGGCAGCACGCATCTCCGGCCAGTAACCGGCAGGACTCATCAACTCGGGTTTGCGGGGGGTACGACTCATAACACTCCAGAATAGCGAATTTTGAAGGGAAGTGGTGTGAGGTGATGGGGATTTGCAGGGGTGACGCACGTCGCGAAGGGGTTAAGGTAAGACATGAACCCCGAGCAACTGAAACTCGCAGTCCAGCACTTCTCTGAGCTCCCTGATCCCCGGACAAACCGAGGGCTCAATCAACCCCTCATCAACGTGATCGTCATTGCCCTGTGTGCTGTGCTCAGCGATGCAGACAGCTTCTATGACATGGAGGATTTTGGGGAACTCAAACGGGATTGGCTCTCAAGCTTCCTGGACCTCCACACCGGTATACCCTCCCATGACACCTTCAATCGGGTCTTCGCCAGGCTCGACCCTACGCACTTTCAAGCCTGTGTGCTCGACTGGG